>JACDAW010000090.1 GCA_013695245.1 Pyrinomonadaceae bacterium
TTTACATTAAGATTTTCAGGTAATTAACTTTACGGCGAGAAGCTGACATGAACAACGCAAAAGATATTCAACCAATTCTTGATCGCGCGCTCGCAGGGATGCGTTTAACGGCGGATGATTGCACAGCACTTTACGAGTCCGACGATTTTGTGCGCACGGGTTTGGCGGCCGATGAGATTCGCAAACGTCATCATCCCGAAGATGTTGTTACTTACATCATTGACCGCAACATCAATTACACGAACGTCTGCAACGTCGTCTGTACCTTCTGCGCTTTTTATCGTCGCCCCGGTGCGAAAGATACTTATGTGCTTTCGATGGACGAAGTCTGCCGCAAGATTGACGAAACTATCGAACTTGGCGGCACGGGCGTGTTGATGCAAGGCGGTTTGCACCCGGATTTCGGGATCGAATGGTACGAAGAACTTCTTTCAACGCTGCACGCAAGGTATCCAAACTTTCAACTGCACTGTTTTTCGCCGCCGGAGATTCATAACATCCATCTCATCTCCAAACTTGATTACGAAACGATTCTCGCGCGCCTGAAAGCCGCAGGCTTAAATTCATTGCCCGGCGGCGGCGGCGAAATTTTAGATGATGAGGTGCGAAAGCGCGTTTCAACGAAATGCACGACAGATGAATGGCTGGACGTGATGCGCGCCGCGCACCGCGTCGGATTGCGTTCGACCGCGACGTTGATGAGCGGCATCGGCGATCAGATCAAACATCGTGTTCGTCACCTCGCGCGCTTGCGCTCGCTGCAAGATGAAACGAATGGTTTCACCGCGTTCATCAACTGGACGTTCCAACGCGAAAACACCGCGCTCGGCCGCCGCATCAAGACAGAACCAACCGGCATTGATTATTTAAAGACGCTTTCAATCGCGCGTCTCTTCCTCGACAACTTCGTCAACTTCCAATCCTCTTGGCTCACGCAAGGGCTAAAGCTCGGACAAGTGGCCTTGCGTTTCGGCGCCAACGACATGGGTTCGGTAATGATCGAAGAGAACGTCGTCTCCGCGGCCGGAGCGCACAACACGGCAAACGAAGCCGAGTTGCGCCGCCAAATCACGGACGCCGGATTCCGCCCGCAACAGCGCGATATTCTCTACCGCCACGTCAACCGCGAGCAGACGCCTGAAGAAAACAATACAAATGAGATGCGCGAGATGATCGAAGTAACTGCAAATTGAGATAGCGGACACTTATATTTAGCAAGTCATAAGAAATTCATAGCGTAACTCTCGTGATGACTGCTTGGTATATGTAACAGGCTCAAAATATTGTCGTTGACGATCATCCACCGGGCAAGCTAGAATGTTTGTGGCGTCAACGATCCAGATTCTACTGGTGACGCACTCCGCAAACTTTGCTTTACTTTTGCGCCCACCTCTCGCGGCGTTAACAATTCCAAACATTGAAGTTCAAGCGGCTTGATTTGCTTGCCCGCGATTCTTCAACGAAAAATCCACCTTCAACTTCTTATGTCTGTAAAAATTGACGACCTTCTGCGTGCGGCCAGCGGATACGGCGCATCCGATCTTCACATCAAAGCCGGAACTGAGCCGTTCATTCGTTTGGGCGGCGAACTGCGCCCCATCGCCAACGCGCCGCGCCTCACGCAAGAGGACACGCTCGACATGGCGTTCTCGATGATGTCGAATCGTCAGAAGCAGCGTTTCAAAGAAGTCTCCGAAGTTGACATCGCTTACGGCGTCTCCGGTCTTGGTCGCTTCCGCGCCAATATCTTTCAGCAACGCGGCACGGTCGGCATGGTTTTGCGCGTCATTCCTGACAACGTCCGCTCGCTCCCCGAACTCGGACTCCCGCCCGTCATCGAAGAGATCGCCAAAGAGCAGCGCGGGCTGATACTCGTCACGGGCACGACCGGATCAGGTAAATCCACGACGCTCGCCGCGATGATCGACCGCATCAACGCGCAGCGCGGCGGACACATCGTTACCATCGAAGACCCGATTGAATTCTTGCATCGTGATAAGAGATCGTTCGTTACGCAGCGCGAGATAGACGTTGACACGCGCTCATTCGCAGAAGCTCTGCGCGGCGCGCTCCGCCAAGACCCGGACGTGATCCTCGTCGGCGAAATGCGCGATCACGAAACGATTGAAACCGCTCTCACGGCCGCCGAAACCGGACACCTTGTGCTCTCGACGCTTCACACTTTGGATGCAACGGAGACGATCACGCGCATTGTGTCTTCCTTCGCGCCGCATCAACAGAAATCGGTGCGCATCCAACTCGCGGGGATATTGAAGGCGGTCATCTCGATGCGTCTTGTGCGCGCGGCGCGCGGGATGGGGCGCGTGCCCGCCGTCGAAGTAATGGTGTCAACCGGACTCGTCCGCGATTACATCATCAACGAAGACAAGACGACTCTGATCCGCGACGCCATCGCGGCCGGCACGTCGCAATACGGAATGCAAACCTTCGATCAATCGCTCTTTAATCTTTTCCAAGAGAAACGTATTACGCTTGAAGAAGCGTTGCGCGGCGCGTCGAACCCGGACGAATTCCAACTCCGTGTCGCGGGCATTCACTCAACGGCCGATCAAGCAAAAGAAGAGATGGAGCGCGGCGGCAAAACAGGGCCCCTTAATAACGGCGACGGTAAAAGCATCGCGGGCGAAGGCGGCGCTTCTGCCACACGCGCCTTGCGTCCGACGGCCGTTACCGCTCCGGTGATTGCGCATTCAAAAAAAGAAACTAAGGAATTGAAAGTTTCCTGATTAAGGAAAGTTATTCTTTACGCAGTCGGCAAAAACGCGCACGTTGAGTCATGCGTGTTTCTACTACACACTTCTGCCACACACTCGCTCACGCCATTAGATTTCTGCTCTCATTTCTGCAAGTCAGTTTCACTCGTAACTCTCCGCAGCACGTAACAAAAGAGTCTAAAGTGGGTTAACTGCGCAGGCTTCATGCCGCCTGTCAAACTGTTGACTCCAGATGCTAGATACGTCATGTTAGATACATCGTTGCGGTTAACGAGGTAGGCTACGTGCGCTGTTGGGCGTCCATTTTCCCTTCGCTTTCACGGCAATAAGAAATCCTTGAGAATTAAATAAGCGGTTTCTTGAAGATGTTCAGATGGCGCGTCTGCGCACAATGTGCGCTGCAAAATCGATCAGATAGACGGCTTCTGTAAGGGAGTAGCTTTCACTACAAATCTTACGAATTTCGGTTCGAGGCAGAATTTTCGCAAGGAGAACTAAAAACATGAAGCCGCAGTTGTTAAAGCGTGCCTTTCTGTTGCTGCTCACGTTATGCGTCTGCGGAACGTTAAGCGCGCAGGAGGCTCAGACAATTGGGAACTTCGCCCGCGTCAAACTGATAGATGCTTCGACAAAGCGAATCATCGCCAACGCTTCCGTTGAAGTTCAGAGCAACAACGGGGTCAGATGCCGCAGAGCTCCGTGTCCGAACAATAGCCTAAGTTGGAAAGGCGTGTCGGACGCGAGCGGAGTTCTACGTATTCCATCTTGTGCCATCCAATACTCGACCACACTCAGTGTCGGCGGTTATCAAACGGCACACTTCAATAAGACGGCGGCGAAAACCACCGACGGCACGCTGGTCATCGAACTGTTGTCCGATACTTCAACTGCGCCACAATCAACGACTGAGGAGGTTACGCCGCCGTCTCTTCCGGCGGGCGAAGGCGCATGGCTTGTGCGACTTGACGTTAGTCATGGGCGCGACGGAATGA
>JACDAW010000111.1 GCA_013695245.1 Pyrinomonadaceae bacterium
AAGTATTCTTCGTAAGCGATGGCGTTAGTAGTTGCATGACCAGTGAACGCAGCTTCTTCGTCCGTGCGTAGTTCGATGTGCAGGTGGTCAACGATGTGGCGAGCAATCGTGTCCTGTATAGCAATGATGTCGTCAGATGTAGTGTCAATGCGGTCGCTCCACAGCATGTCGCCCGAAGTTACGTCCAAGAGTTGCGCGGTGACTCTCAGGCGACCGGGCGCGCTCAAAAAACTTGCAGATAAAACAGCGTCAACGCTCAATTCGCGCCCCGCCGCGCGCGGATCAGTGTCGCGGTCTTTATACTTCGCCATCAGAGACGACGGTCGCACAACGAGCGAACGCAATCGCGCAAGCTCCGTGATCACAGCGTCGGCCAAAGAGAATTCGTAAAAGCTTGTTTCGGCGTTACCGCTCAGGTTTCGGAACGGCAAAATCGCAATTGACTTCTGCGCCGACGCGCCGCTTGTAAACGGCGTTTCGTGGATTTCGCGCGTGTTGGCAGCTTGCGTAACGGACGCGGGAGGAATAGAAGAAGTCGCTTCAACTCCCGAAAGGCGACGAAAGAAGCGGCGGGTCGCGCGCATCACGGCGCCGAATCCCGTCTGGTGATGTGGCGCAACGGGCGCAATGGTTTCGAGCACCGCGCCTTCGCTTGCTCCTGTTGTTTCTCGCCACACAGCTTTTAGCTCATCGCGCAACTCTTCCATCCGTTGATAGCGGGCTTCGGGTTCTTTGGCAAGCGCGCGCTTGAGAATCGCTTGGAGGCGCGGCGAAATAACATCTGTTCGCATCTCGGCAACGGGACGCGGTTCTTCGCTCAACACGGCGCGGCGCACTTCGGCGCTCGTCTTTCCGCGAAACGGCCATGTTCCGGCGAGCATCTCGTAGAGCAACACGCCCGTTGAGAAAATGTCGGCACGGGCGTCAGCCGCCTGCCCGCGCGCTTGCTCCGGCGCGGCGTAGGTCGCCGTCCCGTAAGGCACGCCAAACTCGGTGAGGTGCACATCGTTTGCGAGCGCCGAAGAAGGAGTTCCTTCGTCAAGCAGTTTGGCAAGTCCGAAATCTAAAACCTTAACTGATCCACGCTCCGTTACCATTACGTTGCCCGCTTTAATGTCGCGGTGAATAATGCCTTTCGAGTGCGCGGCGGCAAGCGCATCGGATGTCTGGGCGGCGATTGAGAGCGCGCTTGCAAGTTCGAGCGGGCGACCGTTAACGAGTTCGCGCACGTTGCGCCCTTCAACGTATTGCATCGCAATGAAGTGAATGCCATCCACTTCGTGCAACCCGTAGATCGTGCAGATGTTCGGGTGATCGAGCGACGAGGCGAGTTGCGCTTCGCGCTCGAAGCGTTGCATGTTGACTTTCTTTTCGGTCAGTTCGGGCGCGAGGACTTTGATCACCACAGGACGATTTAACTTCACGTCAACCGCTTTATAAACCTCGCCCTGCCCGCCCGCGCCGAGCTTTTCCGTAATCTGATAGTTGAGCAGCGTGCGCCCCGTCATTTAGTCTCAGCTTTCAAAAGCGAGTTTCACTTGTTCGTTTGCTCTGCGCGCTTCCACATCATAATTTGTAATGAACAACTCTTTGCCTTTCGGCGCGAAGTTACGCCCGAAGTTGTTCATGCCGTATTGCAATTCCCATTCATAGATATTGGCAAAGCGAAAATTGTTTCTAATCTCCGGCGAATCGTCGTAAGTCACAAGCCACTTGTGCGGACAAGCTTTCAAACTCTCGGCAAACTCTTCGTGATTAAAACTGCTGTGCAAGTGGCCGCGCTTGCCGTAGAGTTTCGATTTCGTCGCACTCAAATAAGGTGGATCGAGAAAGACGAAACAATGATCGCCGTTCGTGTTTAAGACTTCGCGGTAATCGAGGTTTGTGATCCTAACTCCTTCGAGCACTTCGCGCAGTTCGCGCAGACGGTTAATTGATGAAACGGTAAACCTGCTTTCAAAAGCTTTCTGCGAGTAGCCGCCCGCGTCAACCGTGCCGGAAAACGTGATGCGGTTAAGAACAAAAAATCTCACCGCGCGTTCGGTGTCGGAAAGCTCCGAATCGTAATTAGCCGTTAAATCTTGAAACAACTTCCGGCCGTCGTGTGCCTCTGTTTTAAACCTTGTGACTTCCATCGTCAAACTTTCAAGCTCACTTTGCGCTTGTTTCCAGAAACAATAGAGA
>JACDAW010000121.1 GCA_013695245.1 Pyrinomonadaceae bacterium
CCGATGAGCGCGCCGACGCCCGCGCCGATGCCTGACCCCGCTCCCGCCGACAAAATCGCCCGCGCGCGCGGCCCCAAACGCCGACGGTCTTGCGCGAAGCTGACGGGCGCAGCCAACATTAAGACCAACAACAAACTTACGGTTGATAAAGCACTCTTTTTCAACATAGCGAAACTGTGACCCCCAAATTTTCTTTTCTGTTTTAGACGCGGGGAGTAAGCAGTCGGGAAGCTTCCGTAATTCTGAAGTAACTAAGCCTATGGCAATCAACGTGCCTCTTCTTTTGAAGAGCGTTCTTGAATGAATTTTCAAATGAATGAATAAGAGCGCGCACAAGCGGCTCACACCATACGGTGCAGCGTTCTACACGATTTCGATTAATAACTTCTACACTTGAGTTGAATTCACTGGCGCGCCCAATTACCAAATACATAGCGATGTACATTCTTCAGCCCGATCCAAATCAGCACGGATTTAACCCAACTGAACCATCCCCTCACCTGAAACTCAGTTGTTCTGCTAATCTCCGTTTCTTGCTCGCCAACTTCTTCCAGATCGAATCTTTCCTTAATGCTTGTCACACATCTACCAAAATACATATCCGTATCTTTCATCTCGAATTCTAATCTTCTGTTCTCATTCCAAACCGTGATCTGCTGGTTGATAACTCCTAAGTTGGAGACACACTGCCGTTCATTGCCGATTCCACCCGCGCCAGATTTGAGCCTGCATTCGACAGGCTTGGGGATACAGAATCTAAATTGAAGAGGGATACGCTCGTCCATCTTCGAGTCACACAGCAAAGACCAAACCTGTTCGGGCGGCTTATTGATAATAGTTGATGTGCGTACTTTCATCGGAATTTAACTTTTTGACACCTGCTTTTATTTACATCGCATTTTTCGCTATAACACCCGTCATTGCGAAATTATAACGCTATGTTTATATGAATAACACGCGAACTTTACTAGACTTAGTGCAGTCTTCGTCAAGCTTCAAGTGCTTCTGAGATAAGCGCGAGCGAGCGGTTGTAGCGGTAGCTGATGTTCATGTGCCCGTCGTCGAATTCTTCGTGGATAAAGTTGATGTTGTGTTTGCGAAGTCGCGCAGAAAGTATGCGCGCGCCTGCGTCGAGATGAAATTCGTCGCGCGTTCCGGCATCGAGGTAGAGGAGTTTGAGGCTGCGGAGGGCGTCGGCGTGATGTTCAACCATGCGGACGGGATCGTGCGCGAGCCAGCGCGCCCAGACTTCATTATCAATCTCGCCCGTCGTGGTATTGAAGGGCAGGCGGAAGCCGAGCGGGGCGGATTTGTCGGGCGAGTAGCAGGCGCTCATGGCGATGATGTTTAAGGCCGTGATATCATCTTTGCCCTTTTTCTCTTCGCTCCAGAAATTCTCAATGAATTTGCCCGCGTCGCCTCTGATTGCGCGGAAGGTTTTAGGAAAATCTGGCAGGTAGCCGTATTCAAAATAGCAATCGCCGCTATGCGAAACGGCGACGGAGAAGGTGTCGGCGTGGCGACAGGCGCAACGGAGCGCGCCGTAGCCGCCGGATGATTTGCCGACGACGGCGCGTCCCGCTCTTTCAACTCGCGTGCGAAAGCGACGGTCAACGAAAGAGACGATCTCTTCGACGAGGTGATCTTCGTAGCGCCCCGTCGCCGTTGAGTTGATGTACTGCGAGCCGCCAAGTCGCGTGAAGCAATCGGGCATGACGAGGATCATTTCGCCCGCTTCTCCGGTGGCGAGAAGATTGTCCATGCGTTCGGCGAGGTTCGGGCTAAAGGGTTGCGTGTTAAGTAGCATCTGCCCGCGCCCCGTAAAACCTGTGAGGCAATAGACAACTGGAAAGCGCCGCGTCGTGTCGCGCTCATAACTCGGCGGCAAATAGATGAACAACTCGCGCACATGCGGATCGCCCAAGAAGTTGCCGCGCAAAACTTCACTGGTGATTTGTTCGACAACAATCTTGCCGCGTTCGTTCATCGGCGCTCCAATAATTAGAAAACGAGATTTCGGAAATTGAAAGACCGCTTCCGCGTGGTGCGAGAAACGGTCTTTCACCTTTGTTGTTTGTAGTGTGCTACAGCGGCGAGCTTTATGAGGAGCGCTTCTTCTTGCGCGTCGTTAAAGCTTCGACCGCGTTAGAGACGATAGCGGCCGTTCTGCCAGCGGCCTCGGCCACTTTCGTTGTCAGCGTTTTTTCACCGGCGTCCCCTGTTGGCGCCGCCCTTCGCCGAGCCGCCTTTACTTCCGCCGCTTTTCGCGCCGCCTCGCGCCGCCCCACCTCCTTTAGACGCGCCACCTCGCGCCGCACCGCCCTTTGAGGCCATGCCTCTGGACGCCATGCCTTTTCCGGCCGTGCCCTTCATTCCGCCCTTGGCCGCGCTTCCTCTCGCGCCCGCCGCACCGCCTTTCGTGGTTCCACCCTTCATGCCGCCTTTCGACGCCATACCTTTGGAACCGGAAGTGCCTTTGCTGCTCATGCCTTTAGCTCCACCTTTAGACATCCCGCCCTTCGCCGAGCCGCCTTTGGTTACGGCGGAGCCGCCCCTGCCCGCTACACCACCGCGTGAGAGCGTTGCGGCGCCTTTGCCAGCGCCGCCCTTCGAGCTTGCGCCTTTCGAGGATGTGCTTTTAGACGCCATACCTTTAGATGTCATGCCGCCTTTCGTTCCCGCGCCGCCGCTTCTCGTTGCGCCGCCCGTGCCGCTCTTCGTGGAACTTCCTCTGCCCGCGCCGCTTTTCGTCGCGTTGCTGCCGCCACCGCCGCTTCGTAAACCGCCGCCCGCTGCGCCGCCACCCGTCATGCCGCCGGATGACGATGCGCCGCCACCGCTCGTGCTACCTTCAGACCTAGCTGTGGCTACGCCGGTTGCGCGTCCCATGGCTTGTCCGCCACGATTCTCGCCTCCGCCGCTGCCGGTCGCCGCGCCCGTGTCTTCGCCGGTTGATGTCATGGGGTCGCGATCCATACCGCCGGATTGATTTCCGGTGTCTGAGCCGCCCGTTGTGCGGTCGGTCATATCGTCGCGGTTGTCGTCGTCTCTGTTTGCGCCATTGCCATTACCTTGATCAGGCATTGTGTCTGCTCCTTGTTAATAGAGAAGTTGAATCGGCTTTGCGCGCGATTCGGTTTATGAGTTTTGGCTGATAAAGCACGTGCTCGTTTAGCGGCGGAGCATAACATAAGTTACACGGTTGTGAACCACTAATTCGCATACGAATGAAAAAAAATTCCGCGTTGTAAACATCCATTTGCTCTGCAAGCCGCTAAGTCGGTATAAATAACTTTACAATGAAGGCGAAACGCGAATCTTGCGTCTGAAACGCAGGCTTTCGAGACGACCAAACATGCTTCCTATGGACGCTCTTTCATCGGCACTCGCGGTTCTGACGGCGATGATCACGCCTGCGGTTTTAATGTCCGCGTGCGGAACAATGATTCTTTCGACTTCGACGCGGTTGGGAAGAGTTGTTGACCGCGTGCGTTCGCTCTCCGACCGCCTCGAAGAGATCGCGCACAGCACGGAGGAGGTGGAACTTTTGAGCGAGCGTCGCGCCGTCATATTCAATCAGTTGGACAAACTAACAAGCCGCGCCCGCCTCCTGCAACGCTGCATGACCGTGTTCTATATCGCGCTTGGCACGTTTGTTTTAACGAGCGTTTCAATCGGTGTCGTGGCCGCGACGGGCGGGGCAAATTACAATTGGGTTCCCGTCGTCTTCGCCCTGCTCGGCGCGTGTTTCCTGTTTTACGGAAGCATTTTGCTGATCTTCGAGGCGCGCTTGGCTTTAAGCACGATTCACGCGGAGATGGATTTCATCTGGCGCTTAAGCCAACACCTCGCGCCCGCCGAACTCGTCGAGAAACACAGACCGCGCCGCATTCACTTTCGACGCCATCAAGCGCCATGAAGGACAACACCGCACCCGACTACCTGAAACTACACGTCACGGGCGAACTCGAACGCCGCGTTTGCGAACTTGAACGCTTGCTCGCGCGTTGCACCATCTGCCCGCGCGATTGCCTCAACAATCGCCTCGTGAACGAGATCGCCGCCTGCTATTCAGGACGCTTGCCCGTCGTCTCATCCTACACTCCGCACTTCGGCGAAGAACCGGCGCTCGTCGGGAAGCATGGCGCAGGCAACATCTTTTTCGGCAACTGCAATCTGCGCTGCGTCTATTGTCAGAACTTCCAAATCTCGCAAACACACAAAGAGCAAATAAAAAATGAAGTGACGCACGAACGCTTGGCGGAGATGATGCTCGAACTTCAAGCGCGCGGCTGCCACAACATCAACTTCGTTTCCCCGACGCACTTCGCCCCGCAAATGGCGCGCGCCGTTCTCATCGCAGCCGAAAAAGGTTTGCGCCTACCCATTGTTTACAACACGAACGCTTACGATTCCGTCGAAGTTTTACGTCTGCTCGACAACGTCGTTAACATCTATCTGCCAGATTTGAAATACGCCGATTCGAGTGCTGGCTATGAATACTC
>JACDAW010000134.1 GCA_013695245.1 Pyrinomonadaceae bacterium
CGTTTAGGCTGTGCGCGAGAAACGTCCGCTCCGCGACCTTATATTTGCGCTTTGCATCCGCGATGTAGCGACTAAACGCAGACACATCTTCCGGTGCGATTTTTCTAATTTCATTTTCCGTGTGAGCGAGATCGGTTGAAGCGTCAAGAGTTGCGCCGTCCGGCCAACGGTAACGACAGATCGTAGCGAGCGGTTCAAGCGTAAGGTAATCTTCAACGCGGCGGTTCGCGCTCGCAAATAAATCTTCGACGACGTGGCGCATCGTCAAAAGCGACGCGCCCGTGTCGAACGTATATCCTTGCGCGCGATGAACGTTTACTTTTCCGCCCGGCGTTTCGTTCTTCTCAAAGATTTGAACTCCGATGCCGCGCGCCGCCAAACGGACGGCGGCAGCTAAACCGCCAAGCCCTGCGCCGATGATAACGACCGAGTTCACTGCTTCATTTCATCCGCCGCATTAGCGAATAACAACCGGCGCAATTCGCCGATACGATCTTCCGGCGCGCCGAATCGCGCGCGGTAATCATGGAAACTACGCTGCACGACTTCGACGGGCTCAGCGCGCCCATACGTCTCCGCGATCTCGACGCGGCGCGGGGCCTCCATCGGCAACTGTTTATAACTCAAAAAATAATGCCGCAGACGGTCGAGCAATCCTTCGGGACATTCCGAGATGTCTTCGATATGCCCGAAGGCAACATCAGATTCGAGCACGGCGATGATCTTGTCGTCCGCCTCCACGCCGTCAATCATGCGAAGGCCGCCGATGGGTTTCGCGCGAATGAAAAAGTCGCCGTGCGCCATTGTCTTTTCCGTCAGCACGCAGATGTCCATTGGATCGCCGTCGCCCTTGATACCCTTAAGTCCGGTGCGTAGCGCGCATCGTTCGCCGACGAGGTCGCCGCAGTAGGTTTGCGGGATGAAACCGTAAGGCGTCGGGCAAAGCGACGAGAAGCGCTGCGGCCGGTCGAGTCGCAAATGCCCCGAAGCTTTGTTTAGTTCATACTTCACGGTGTCCGTCGGCACGATCTCGATGTATGTGTTAACGATGCCGGGCGCGTCTGCGCCGGGCGATACGCCGTGCCAAGGATGAGCTTGGAAAAGTAGAGCGAGCAGTTCGTTAAGGGCTTCGTCTTTTACGGGCATAAACGTGTTTCCAATTGTTCGCGCTTATGAGATGAAGCGCGGTTTACGTTTTCAGTGTGATAAGATTTTCGAGTCGTTTAATTTGCAACAGATTATTAACCGCGCAGCCGCCGCCTGTCCAATTCCAGAGGGCGAACGTTTGCGCTCTAAATTCCGGTGTATGCGCGCCCTGATCCTTCGGTGGGCAAAGCGTTGCAGGTGAGTTAATGAATTGGGAACGTTGAATTTTTGTCAAACATCGCTCTTACCAACTTGGAAAGCAGCTTCGCGTAAATGCCCCATCATTCGACAACTGAGTTCACGCACGCGAAGCCTAATTATTAAATTCATAAATGAACAAAATCATCCGCATCATGCTCGTCTTCGTGCCGCTCGCATTCGTCGCCGAATTCGCGCTACACAATCCTATCTTGATCTTCGCCACATCAGCCATCGCCCTCGTGCCGCTCGCCGGGCTTTTAGGTGAAGCGACGGAGGAACTCGCCATCCACACCGGCCCGCGCATCGGCGGATTGCTAAACGCCACGCTCGGCAACGCCGCCGAATTAATCATCACTATCGTCGCTCTCCAACACGGCAAATACGAATTGATTAAAGCGTCGCTGACGGGATCAATTATAGGTAATCTGCTGCTGATTCTCGGTTTCTCGCTGCTCTTGGGCGGCTTGCGCCACGGCGTGCAGCGTTTCGATCCGAAGCTCACAGGGATGTCGGCCTCGATGATGTTTCTGGCCGTGATCGGATTGATGATCCCGACGCTTTTTGAACTCGTGAAAGAAGCCGGGACGGGACGGGTTCAACCGATGCACACCGAAGTATTTGACAAACAATTGATCATCATCTCGCTCGGCGTCGCTGGTGTGCTGATCTTGATGTACGTTCTATCGCTCGTCTATCAATTTCGCACGCCGGGTGCGACGCTCGGATCGCATACGGGTTTTGAAGAAGCGGAAGAGATTATGACGCACAAAGCCTCGTGGAGCATTAAAACATCCGTTGCGGTGCTCGCCGTTTCGACCTTGGCGATTGTTTTTATGAGCGAGTTTTTAGTCGGCGTCGTTGAACCCGTCGCGCAATCGCTTGGCATTCGTGAGCTTTTTTTGGGCGTGATTCTGATTCCGATTGTCGGCAACGTCGCCGAACACCTTGTCGGCGTGCAGGCGGCAATGAAGAATCAAATGGAGCTTTCGCTGAACATTTCGCTCGGCTCCTCGATGCAGATTGCGCTTTTCGTCGCGCCGCTACTGGTGTTCCTCTCGCTCTTCATCGGGCCGGCAGCAACGGGCGCGGGATTTTTTGGACGCCCGCAATTGACGCTTTTCTTTAGTCTCTTCGAGGTGATCACGCTCGGCTTAAGCGTTATCATTGCCGCCTTCATCTCTCTAGACGGCGAATCGAATTGGCTTGAAGGCGCAATGCTCCTCGCGGTTTACATAATCGCCGCGCTCGGTTTTTTCTACCTGTAGAACAAACAACGGGTGCTGCTTACGCGAAGAG
>JACDAW010000143.1 GCA_013695245.1 Pyrinomonadaceae bacterium
CCGGATCGCAGGGTCGCGGTTTCGCCGTCGTCGCCGAAGAGATTAAAGAATTGTCAGAGCGAACAGCGCGCTCTACTGATGAGATCGATGAGTTAATTAAAGGCGTGCGTGAATCCGTCGCGGCGGCGATGCAGCAGGCGGCAAGCAACCGGGAGTTGGCGGACGAAGGCGTGCGCCTTGCGGAGCGCGCCGCCGAATCTTTGCATGAGATCAGTCAGAAGACAGTGCAATCGGCCGCCTCCACGCGGCAGATCGCGGAAGCGGCCGCCGCCCAGTCGCTCGAATCGCATCAGGTGACGGAACTCGTTTCGCGCGTGCGCCGCCGGATGGAAGAGATCGAGCGCGCCACGTCGGAGCAGGCGCGCACCGCGCAATCAATCGGCGAGCGCGGCGTTCACATGGCTGGACTCACGCAGCAAGTCAGCCGCGCCGCCGAAGAGCAGGCGGAAGGCTCGAAACACATCGCGCAGGCGATGGAGCAACTCACTGAAGTCGTGAGCCAGATCGCGACGGCCGTCGCCGAGCAGCAGAGCGGAGCTGAAAATGCCCTGCACGCTATCGAGATCATCCGTGATGCGGTGCAAGGCAATCAGGCGGCGATTGTCGAGATGAACTACACGGCCGGGATGCTTGACGCGGAGGCGAGCGCGTTGCGCGACTCGTTCGGACACTTTCATCTTCCGCAACCGCGACGCGGCGGTTCGTTTGCCTGCGGTGTGCCTGATAATCTTCCGTCGCTTGACATGCTTGAATCATCATCGGTCGCTACATCCGATCTGTTGAGCTTGAGCATTGAGAATCTGGTAAGTGCGGGGATGAGCGCGGAGGTTGTGCCCGCGCTCGCTGAAAGCTGGAGAGTTTCGACCGACGGCCGAACTTATAAATTTTACCTGCGAAAAGAAGTGCGCTTTCACAACAATCGTTTGCTGACGGCGGACGATGTGCTCTATTCGGTGCGGCGTGTGTTGCGCGAATCGCAAGCGGGCGCATGGGTTTTTATGAATCTCGTCGGCGCGAAAGAGTTTTCGGCGGGCGAAACGGAAGAGTTGCCGGGCGCGCGCCTGTGCGAAGACGGCTGCGTTGAATTAGAACTCATCGAGCCGCTCGCTTTTTTCCTGCCGATGCTATGCGTGCATCACGCCGGTATTGTGCCGCGCGAAGAGATCGAGCCGGATGGCGGCGCGCGTTTTCTCGAACGCCCTGTCGGGACTGGTCCCTTCCGTTTGACTTCTTACGACCGGAAGTCTGGACAGGTAAAACTTGCGCGCTTTAAGAATTACTGGAACAAAGAGAAACCTTACGTTGACGAACTGACGATGGAATATAGCGAGGACGGGGAAGCACTGTTCGAGCGTTTGCGCGCGGGCGAGTTGGGATTGATCCGCGAAGAAGCGGGGGCGCGCGTGCGGCGTCTGTCGGCCGATCCGGAATTTGCTTCCTGCATCATCGCTGCCCCGCAACTTCACTCGCAGATGCTGTTCTTCGATGCCGATCAAGCGCCGTTCGACGATGTGCGCGTGCGCCGCGCCGTCGCTCATGCGATTAACAAAGAGCAACTCGTGCAAGAAGCTTACGGTAGTTTAGCAACGGCGGCGGCGGGCCCCATCCCGCCTGGCCTGCTTGGCTACGACGCGAATTATCGAGGTCTTGAATATGATCCGCAGTTGGCGCGTCAACTCTTGCGCGAAGCAGGCCACAGTCGCGGATTCAAGATTGAGTTTTGGCGACCCTTCTCCGAACAAGCCATCAGCCATGAAGCCGGGCGGATTCTGTGTCACCAACTCGACGAGATCGGCATCAAATGCGAATTGCAAGTCGCCGACAAAGTTGAGCTGCGGCAAGCTATGATGGATGGACGCGCGCGCCTCGCTGAAGTGAGTTGGTATGCTGACTACGCAGATGCAGACAATTTTACTTACGTGTTGTTCAACTCGAAGAATCGCCACCTGATCTCCCGGCGTTTGGCTGCCGACGAGAGGATTGACGAATTAACCGTCAAAGCACGCACTCTGATTAACCGCGTCGAGCGCGCGGAAACTTATGCGCGGCTTCAACGCATGATCGCCGAAGAAGCTCTGTGCGCTTTCCTCACACATCGCCGCGCGGCCGTGGCGCATCGCAAAGACGTTGAAGGCTTGCACATGCACCTCGTTCACCCGCTCGTCCGCCCTCAAGAGATTTGGCTGGCGGGAGATGAAAGTAAAAAGGTAAAAGTAAAAAGGCAAAAATAAAGAGAAAAAGAAACTCTCTTCCTTTACTTTTACATTTTAACTTTTGTCTTAATTTATGTCGCTTTACGATTTCGAGTTAGCGGGCGAGCGCGTGCGTCTGTGGAAGCGCGTCGGCGAATCTTACGAACACGTGTTGATGAAGGCGTTGTGTTATGCGATGTTCGTGAATGATTTTCCCGGTTTGGAGATCGAACGCTCGGTAGGATTGCGTTATAAACCCGACTTGGTGGCGCGGAACGAAAACGGGCGATTCATTTTCTGGGGCGAGTGCGGGCAGACGAGCGTGCGCAAAATCGCGTGGCTGCTAAAACATGCCGGAGTCGAACGCCTCGTGCTCTTCAAGATCGCAACAGGACAAGGACGGCCAATCGCATTAGCAAACGAGTTGCGAGATTCGATTGATGAAAGATACCGTGCGTCGGGCCGCGTCGAGATCATAAGTTTCATTTCCGACATTGTCGCGCGCACGATTGAACGGCGCATCGTGCGCGTGCCGCGTAGTTGGTATAATAGAATTACTGTGTGACCAAGAGATTCCTCAAGTTCTTCTCTGGTGGAAATGAAGATTAGCTCTGGCTCATTGCTGTCAAAGCCAACAGTGTTCCTCTGCATGTTTCTGCTTATTGTGCAGATTGCCAACGCGCTATATTTTGCTCGTGGCATCGAACCTTCAGCAGCTTTTGAGTTAATGTCCTCGATAGGATTCTTGTGGTTAATGGGTTGGTGGTTAAAGGAGGATAGCAAAAAGCGCGGGGTGAAATGGGTTTATGATATGGGCTTCTTTCTGTATCTGGCGTGGATATTTATCATCCCCTATTATTTGTTCAAGACGCGCGGGCTGAAAGCTCTCTTAACAATCTTGTCTTTTGTCGGCATTTTCTTGGGGACATATTTAGTAGGAATAATTGTTTACTTGGTTGCAAGTTCGTAGTCAAAATGACTTTTACCCGATTCGACCGATACGTTGAGCGCCACGCGCGCTCGTTTACGGAACGGCTGCAGGCGCTTTGCCGGATGCCGTCCGTGGCGGCGCGCGGCACAGGTGTGCGCGCGATGGCGGAGACGGTGGAAGGCATGATGCAGCGTGCCGGGGCGGGCACGCGCTCGTTTAAGCTTGGCGGCGGTTATCCGATCATCTACGGTGAGTTTGGCGCGGGACATCATTGCTTTATCGTCTATGGGCATTACGACGTGCAACCCGTCGGGCAACTGGGTGAGTGGACGACGGGGCCGTTTGCGGCTGAGATCAGTGATGGTCTGTTGCGCGCGCGCGGCGCGTCGAACAGTAAGGGCGATCTGCTGGCGCGCATCCTCGCCATCGAAGCTTACCAGAAAACTTTTGGCAAACTTCCCGTCTGCGTGCGCTTCATCGTTGAAGGCGAAGACGGGCTTGGCAGTCCGAGTCTGCAAACTTTTGCGCGCGAACACGCGGAGTTACTGAGAGCCGACGGTTGCATCTGGGACGACGGATACAAGGACACGCAGGAGCGCCTTGTCATCAGTCTCGGTTTTAAGGGAATCGCGTTTCTCGAACTGCGCGCTCACGGGGCGCGCACCGATTTACACTCGAAGTGGGGCGGCATCGTGCCGAATCCGGCGTGGCGACTTGTGCAAGCCCTCGCCACAGTTGTGTCGCCAAAAGGCGTAATTACGATTGATAATTTTAATTCGCACATCGCGCCGATTGAACCGCAGGATGCGCAAGCTCTAAAAACCGTCACGCTTGATGAGGCGCAACTGCGGCGCGAGTTTGGGATTGACGGCTGGGTGCGCGGGATGACGGGACGCGCTCTTGCGAAAGAGTTGATCTTCGCTCCGACTTGCACGATCTGTAGCATCCACACCGGACACACCGGCGCGGGAGCGACGACCGTGCTGCCGGGCACCGCCATCGCGCACCTCGATTTTCGTCTTGTGCCCGATCTAACACCTGCGCGCGTCGTCGAACTCTTGCGCGCACATCTCGACAAGCGCGGCTTTACTGACATTGACATCAACTTGATCGCGGCCACTTCCGTCGCCAAGTCTTCACAGGATTCTTTCGTCGCGCTCGCCGCGATTGAGAGCGCGCCGGAGGCTTACGCCCAGCAACCTGTTATCTATCCGCTTGACCCGGCGAGCGGCCCCGTCGGTGCGGTGTGCGGCGCGCAACAACCCGCCACGCCTGTCGTCTCCTTCGGCATCAGCTACGCCGGATCGAACCCGCACGGCCCCGATGAAAACATTCGCCTTGATGATTTCCTGCAAGGCATCAAATATTTCGGGCGCGTCATTCATCACTTGGGACAATCCTCCGCCGCCAGCTACGCGCAAAAGAAGTCAACGCTTGTCCAACTCGAAAAATAGAACGATTCATTAAGTTATAAGAAGAGTATAAGGGCAATTGTGTGGCTTACAATTTTGCGCGTGTTGCTCAACGCGGAATGCATTGGTTATCATGCTTGAGTAAACCGCAGAACATTGAACGCACACGACACACGCGATGGCGAGAAGAGCGACGAAGAAGGAAACGATTGAAGAGGAAGCGGAGCGTTTGCGCGGCGAACTGCGTCGTCACGAAGAGCTTTACTACGTTTACGACAACCCGGAAATCTCCGATGCCGAGTATGACGCGCTGATGCAACGTCTGCAAGAGATCGAAGAGGCGCACCCAGAATTGCAAACGCCGGACAGCCCGACTGTGCGCGTGGGCGGTCGTCCGGCAGAGGGCTTCAACGAATTTGTGCATCGCCGCCAGATGCTTTCGCTCGACAACAGTTACAACATCGAAGAACTGCGTCGCTTCGATGAACGCTGCCGCCGTCTCGCCGATGAGCGCGCTTTTGAATACGTCGCCGAACTCAAGATTGACGGACTTTCGCTTGCGCTGCATTACGAATCGGGCGTGCTAGCAAACGGCGTGACGCGCGGCGACGGCAGGCGCGGCGAAGACGTGACGGGAAACGTGCGCACGATCCGCAGCATCCCGCTTCGTTTGAATAAGGTAGATTTAAAAGACGAATTTGAAGTGCGCGGCGAAGCGTATCTTTCGCGCGAAACCTTCGAGCGTATTAACGCTGAGCGCGAAGAATCTTCTGAAGCGCGCTTCGCAAATCCGCGCAACGCGGCGGCGGGCACGCTCCGCCAACTCGATCCGCGCATCGTCGCCCGCCGCAAACTCTCCTTCTTCGCTTATGATGCACTCGCGGGCGACCGCAAACCTTTCGCCACACACTGGGAGGCTTTAGAGTGGCTTAAAGCAAGCGGCTTCCAAGTTAACCCCCATCGCGCTTTGTGTTCAACGATTGATGAGGTGATCGAGTTTTGCAATCGCATGGAATCTGAACGCGACGAATTGGAGTATGAGATTGATGGCGTTGTAGTAAAGGTAAATTCAACTGCCTTGCAAGAAGAGTTTGGGCAAACGACGAAAGCTCCGCGCTGGGCGATTGCTTACAAATATCCGGCGCGACAAGCGACGACGCAAGTGTTGTCAATCGTTGTGCAGGTCGGGCGCACGGGCGCGCTCACGCCGGTCGCCAATCTCGAACCCGTGCAACTTGCGGGCACGATTGTGGCGCGCGCAACGCTTCACAACGAAGATGAGATTCGACGGCTCGACGTGCGCACGGGCGATTGGGTAATGATCGAGAAGAGCGGCGAGATCATTCCGAAGGTGCTCAAAGTCGTCGAATCAAAGCGGACAGGCGCGGAAACAGTTTTCCAGATGCCGACCGAGTGCCCTGTGTGCGGCGGGCACGTTTCGCGTCCAGAAGGCGAGGTGGTCGCACGCTGTGTCGCGGCGGATTGCCCGGCACAATTGAAAGCGAGATTGCTGCATTATGCTTCGCGCCGCGCGATGAGGATCGAGGGTTTGGGCGAAGCGTTGGCGGAGCAGTTGATCGCGAAAAAGATTATTGGAGACGTTGCGGATATTTATAAGTTGCGCGTGGAAGATGTGGCGGCGCTTGAGCGGCGGGCGGAGAAATCGGCGACGAATCTGATTGCGCAGATTGAAGCGAGCAAAACGCGCGACCTTCCGCATTTAATTTTCGGTTTAGGTTTGCGTCACGTCGGTGAACGAACGGCCGGAATCCTCGCGCGCAGCTTCGGTTCGCTCGAACGCCTCGCAGCGGCAACCGTTGAAGAACTCGACGCCGTGCATGAGATCGGTTTAACGGTTGCCGAGAGCGTGCGCGATTGGTTTAACGATCCGACGAATCAAAGTTTGTGTGCACGATTGCGCGCGGCGGGCGTGCGCACGGAAATGGAGGCGAGCACAGCAGGCGCGGGCGGCGATGGGCGCTTCGCGGGCAAGCAATTTGTTTTAACCGGAAAGCTGCCCATGATGACCCGCGACGAAGCACGCGCGTTGATCGAAGCGCAGGGCGGGCGCGTTGCATCTTCAGTAAGTAAAAAGACCGACTACGTTGTGGCGGGCGAAGATGCCGGAGCGAAACTCGAAAAGGCCGTCGAACTTGGCGTTGATGTGCTTGACGAAAAACAATTATTGGAACTGATAAATGAAGCGGCAAACAAAAATGAGAGACGCGAAGTAGCTTAGCTAAACGTTTAGAAATGAATCCATGAGCAATTCATATTAAGGAAGATAATAAATTAAACATGCAAACAAAAACGACGAATAAAACCAACGACCTTGAACTCCTCTACACGATCCTTTGCGACGACGTGCGTTTAGAAGTCGGCAACAAACTTTCTTTGATGGGCGTGTTTCAAAACATCGCGGTTGAGCAATTGCCCGTGTCGCTCATCAAGTTTGCGGTCGTCAATCAATGGCGTGGCAAGGGCGTGCATTTATCTGAAGTGCGCATTCTCACGCCGGATCGCGGGCGGGCCATCGCCGTCTCGCAGCCAACGCGCTTTGAGGTTGCGCCCGGCGGCTTCGCGGGCAACATCAGCTTCTTCGTCAACGTTACGTTCAGCGAACCCGGCCAGTATTGGGTGCAGACGCTGATTGATTCAAGCTTATTTGATGAACAGCCGCTCAACGTCATGCGGGCGAACGCAACGGAGGCGGTGGAAGATTCTTCGGAGACTGTGAACTAACGGCAGAAGTTGAATTGAAAAGCAAAGAAGCGAGCCGCGTTGATATGCGACTCGCTTCTTTTGTTGTTATGCGGATGAGAGGGATCGAACCTCCACGATGTCACCATCACAGGCTTCTGAGACCTGCGCGTCTGCCAGTTCCGCCACATCCGCGTGATGCAAAAGATCATACGGATGCGGCGGGCGGAGTGTCAAGCAAGCCTGCCAAAG
>JACDAW010000160.1 GCA_013695245.1 Pyrinomonadaceae bacterium
TTGATTTAGACGGCACGCTTCTTAATTCATCGGGCGAGATCACGGACGGCAATCGCCGCGCGCTTCGACAGGCGCGCGACGAGCGGGGCGTGCGCATCGCGCTCGTGACAGGTCGTCGGTTTCGTGACGCACGACCGCTCGCCCTCGATCTCGGCTTGGATGTTCCCGTGATCTCGCACAACGGCGCGCTCACAAAACACGCGCGCACGTTGGAGACGGTAGCGGCGCATTTGCTTCCGCTTCCCGCCGCGCGCGAAGTTCTCCGCATCGGTCAAGGCTTAAACGCCGACGCGATGGTGAGCGACGACCCTGACGGCATGGGACTTCTGCTCTACGATCACATTAACGATAACAACCACGCGCTTGCTGCATACATCGCATGGTCGCGCCGCTTGCACGGCGACGAGGAAGCTCAGCGCTCGATTCGCCGCGTTCCATCGCTGAGCGATTACATTGATCATGCGCCTGTCCACGTCGCCTTTTCCGGCACGTGCACGCAGATGCTTGAAGTCGCCGAAGCGCTTCGGCGCGAACTCGCGGGCGAAGTGCGCGTCCTTAGCACCGTCTATCCGAAGCGCGACTTTGCGCTTGTTGACGTGCTGCACCCGGAAGCCTCGAAAGGTGCGGGACTCGCTGCGGTCGCCGCAGAATATCATCTCACTCCGGCGGAAGTGATGGCGATGGGCGACAATCACAACGATCTTGAGATGCTGCTTTACGCAGGCACAAGCGTCGTGATGAAAAATGCCGAACCGGAATTGCGCGAGCACGCTCGCAATTTCCATTTAACGCTCAGTAACGACGAAGACGGCGTGGCGGCGGCCATCGAGCAACTTATTTTGAACACTTAACTTTTTCCGAAACGAGCAAGCGCATCGTTCTCGGTTTAATTTCTCATTATCCAGAAAGGACATGACATCATGGCTAATCCAATCGCCAGCATCAAAACAAATCACGGCACAATTCGCTTCGAGCTACTCGAAACGGACGCGCCGAAGACAGTTGAAAACTTTCGCCAACTCGCCGAGCGCGGCTACTACGACGGCGTGATCTTCCACCGCGTGATCAAAGGCTTCATGATTCAAGGCGGCGATCCGACGGGCACGGGGCGCGGTGGCGAATCCGCCGAGGGCGGTCGCTTCGCGGACGAGATCAACGCTTCGTCTGAAGTTTATAAAAGAGGTTATAAAGCGGGCACGGTGGCGATGGCGAATGCGGGGCCGAACACCAACGGCTCGCAGTTCTTCATCATGCACACAGATTACCCGCTCCCGCCGAGCTACACGATCTTCGGTCGCGTTATTGAAGGGCAAGATGTGGTTGACAAGATCGGCAACACGCAGACGGGCGCGGGCGACCGTCCCAAGTCAGACGTAAAGATGGAGAGCGTCACAATCGAAAATCCTAAATAGGATAGAAGCAAAACAAGGCAAAAGCGCGAATGGAGACATTCTCTTCATTACACTTTTGCCTTTTGCTTTTTACCTTTTAAATTTCTTTACGCCTCGCGCACGAAAGCGATGTAGTCAGTGTAAGCTGGTACGTTGCCCGCCGCGCGTGCTGCCATTGCGACTTGCCCGCGATGATACGCCGAATGATAGAGGACGTGTGTCAGTACGTCGCGGTAAGATGTTTGGTATTCCGCTCCCTTACTGTTTTTGTAAGTCGCTGTCCTGTCGAGAACGTCTTCGTCAAGCGCATCAAAAAAAGATGCGTATGCTTTAGCGTTTTCATCAGACAGCTTTTCGCAGTCGTTTAAATTCAACTCCGGTGCGAAGTCATATCCGGTCGTATCCAAACTCTCCGTTATGCGCTGCAACCATATCTTCTCTGCGAACAGAAGATGAGCAAACGCACGCAGCGCCTTCGGATCGTGAGGAGTCTCTTTTTTAAGCGCTTCTATTACCAGATGATTTGCCCAACCGTTGTAAGCCAAAAGCTGCCGCAACATGTCCTTAGTCTCCATCCCATCTCCTTTCAAATGATATTTTCGCTTAGAATTACTCTTGTGTTCTGCGCTCTTTATTTTAACTATAAATCTTCGGCAACGTCGAAGCGCACCGGAACGTTATGATTAACGGGGCTGTGCCCGCGCCCGATATGCGGCGCATGAAGGATAGCATCAGTGACAAACCGCTTGGCGACGGCGATTGATTCGACGAGGCTCATCCCGCGCGCGAGACACGCGGCGATGGCGGCGGCAAGCGTGCAGCCTGTGCCGTGCGTTGCATTTGTCTCAATGCGTTCGAGACGAAAGACGCTTACCTCGCCTTCCGCATCAAGCACATCAACCGCAAACTGCTTCTCTTCCGCCTTCCGCCTTCCGCCTTCCGCCTTCTCTTCAAGGTGTCCGCCTTTGACGAGCACGGCGCGCGCGCCCATGTCGCGCATCCGCCTTGCCGCCGCGCGCATTCCTTCTTCATCTCTGATCAGCATTCCTGTGATGCGTTCGGCTTCAGGGATGTTCGGCGTGACGACGCGCGCGTGCGGCATCAGTTCCACGATCAACGTCTGAAGCGCCGCGTCATCAATTAGATCGTAACCCGAAGTTGAGCGCACGACCGGATCGACGACGGGCGCAGGGAGATTCGTCTCACGAAATAGGCGCGCTACTTCTGCGATTATTTCCCGCGTCGGCAGCATTCCGGTTTTGACTCCGGCCACTGCGAAATCTTCGACGATGGGTAAGACTTGCGCGCGCACCGCGTCAGCCGTTTGATGCGCCGCGCCGAACACGCCCGTTGTGTTTTGAAAAGTCAGAGACGTGACGGCGGCCGCCGCAAAGCAACCGAACGCCGTGAACGTCTTAATGTCCGCGACGATCCCTGCGCCGCCCGAAGGGTCGAAGCCTGCGATAGTCAGTGCGACGAGCGACTCGTTATCTTTACTCATTTTTCAAAATTAAATTGTGGCGAAAGAAACGTAAAGTCTCCGGCAACTGTTCCGCATCGTTAAATAAGCGAATCGCGGCAATGCCGCGCGCTCCCGCTTTAATGGCTTGCGGCGCGCTTTCCGTTGTGATGCCGCCAAGCGCGACGAGCGGAAATGGGGCGAGAGCGTGGGCAGCTTCATTTAACTGCTCGATCCCGATGGGCGCGCCGTAAGAGCGTTTTGAAGGCGTGACGAAAATAGGACTAAACGTTGCGAAGTTTGCTCCGCCATCGCGGGCGGCCATCGCTTCCAAGAGCGTATGCGCGGAGACTCCGATCAGGAAATCGTCTCCGAACGCGCGGCGCACAACTGAAGCTTCGAGCGAGCCTGTTGTAAGATGCACGCCATCTGCTCCGCACGCGCGCGCAATGTCGGCGCGGTCGTTAACGAGCAAGCGCGTTTCCGTGCCGCGCGTGATCGTCAATGCTTCTGCCGTGAGCCTGTAAAGCGAGCGTGGCGAAAGATTCTTTTCTCTTAATTGAACAAGCGTGATGCGAGATTCGACGGCAACGCGCACGAGTCGGAGCAGACGTTGCCATTTTTCACTTTGCGGTTGGCTGTGGCTGGTCGTCGTGCCGCTTGTGATCAGGTAGGTCAGCGGTTGCGGAAGTTTGAGCATCTTCGTTCGCCGGGAGGTGGTTTGTCGCCCTTGCAGGTTCGTTCGCCTGCAATGCGCTCACGGTGCGCCGGAAATTCCACATCTCCCAGAACGCCAACGCGAGATTCAGAATTCCAAGCCCCGTGACTGCGCCGCGCACCCAGCCTGAAGAGACAGCTTGCTGCAAACTATAGAGGCCGGTTTTCTGCACGAAATACAAAAGGAAAAAGTTGTCTCCCCAATCGCCTAAACCGAAGGGCTGCAACCAAGGCAGCAAAGTCAGCACCAGACCCGCTTCAAGGCACAAGACGATATAGAAGATAACAGTTAGCTTGGCGGACATAAATGAAAGTGAGCAGTGAGCCGTAAACAGTGAAAAGATTTGTTCTTAACAGCTTACTGTTCACTGCTTACTGCTTACTTCCTTCTCACGTTGCGCGCGAAGTTCGCGCAGTTTGTCGGAGACGCCGCGATAAGCGACGTTGATGCCGTAAACTTCGGTAAACGTTTCAATGGCGCGCTCAGTGTCGCCCATCTGCTCATAAGCGGCGCCGAGTTCGTAGCGCAGAGCTTGGTATTCATCTTCGGTGTGGTCGGGCGTGTCGAGCCCTTTGCGAAACCACATCGCGGCGATCTGTCCCATCCCCTTACGCATAAAGCAGTGGCCGAGCAGATTGCAGCATTGCAGATAACGCGGCGTGCCATCTTGCGGCGCGGCGAGCGCAGCCGCCTTTTGAAATTCCTCAATCGCGTCGTCAAGCAAATCCATCTCTTGATAGGCGATGCCGAGGTTGTAGTGCGTTTCGTAATCGGCGCTTGGCGGCTCATCGCCTTCGACGGCGACGCGATACTCATCGAAGATGTCGGCCAGCCCCGCGTCGAAAGTCTGTGTTTGGGAGGAAGCGTCAGGCGTTTGGGCAGACGCATTGACGATTGGCGCGGCTGAGTCGGGCGTTGCCGGAGCATCGGAAGATGTTCCGGCGGTGAAATTGCCAAAGGCTTGATCTACTTCCGCGTTAAATGACGGAGAAGGGGTTTCCGGCTCAACGTCGTAACGCGCAAAGCCGGAATATTCAACTTCGAGCGCGGGAGTTGTAACGGGTTCCGTGGCCGTTGCGGTTTCGTTTGAAGCGGTTGACTCCGGTAATTGCTCTTGCAGTTGCCGACGTCGCTCAGCGATCTGCGCATGCTGCCCGTATTGTCGTTCGAGCATGTCGAGCGTGTCACGCGCAATGTCCGTGTAACCTTGCGCGAGATAGAAATCAACGCTTTCCAGTTCCTGACCCAATAGCGATTCAAGACGCTCGTTGCCGACCACCGTGCGGCCTAGCGATTCTGACACGTCAGGCGACTGGCCGAAGCTCATCGTTTCAAAATTATCGAAAGTTTGTTCTTGAACGGGCGGCGCTGTCGCGGCGAATGAAGAATCCACCGGAACGTTTTCGCCGCCCAAGCTCTCGTTGAGATCGGCAAACGATACGCCTGCATCCGCCGCCATCGCGGGAGAAGCCGCGTCGGGTGCAGATGAAGTTGAATCAACGGTGTTCCATTCAAATTCGGCGAATTGCGCGGGCGAAGAATCGCCTGCTTTGTCCGAAGGAAGGGATGAAGCTGTTTCAGCGTAATCATCATTTGAGATCATGAAGCTCTCAAACGTGGGAACTTCGTGCGCTGACGGCTGCATCTCGAATTCCCCAGCTCCTATCGCTTCACTGCCTTCCGTCCAACCGCCAAGCGCTTGCAATCTTTCGCGGTAAGCTTCTTCGTCCGGCGCAAGGCGCACAAGCTGCATGAGCGCGTTGCGTTCCTCTTCTTTCGCGCCCGTCGCCTCCGCCACTTCCACAAGGCGCTCAAGCGCGAGGCGCGTCTCCGCGTCGTCGCGTCGCCATGTGTGGATGCGCACCAGAAGACGCAAGGCTTCCACCTGTTCAGGGTTACGCGCCGTCGCTTCGTTTAATACTTCGAGCACCGCTTCTTCTTCGCGCGCGGAAAGCAACGGCTCTATCGCCCGCGCCGCGACGTGGACGGCTTCGTCAACCATGCCTGCCTTCAGATAAAGATGCGCCACGTCAAGGAATAAGCGCTCATTCGAGGCTTCGCGCCGGACGAGTTCTTCCGTAGCGCGCTCGGCCGCCGGAGCATCTTCGGCGTCGAGATAAGCGCGCACAAGCATCGAGCGAAGTTCGACATCGTCGGGTCGCGCGACGAGCAAATCTTCGATGGCTTGAGCCGCTTCATCGGACGTGCCCAGCGCGGCGTGGGCGGAGACGAAGCCGCTCAGTGCGTTTAAGTCGTCCGGCGCAAGCGAGCGCGCTTTGGTGAAAGCTTCGAGGGCTTGTTCGTGTTCGCGGCGGGCGAGCAGGCGTTCGCCCGCCTCCGCATAAGCCACAGCCGCTTCTTGAGGAAGGTTTTCGCGCTCGGCGAGTTCACCGATGCGCAAACGTATTTGCGAATTCTTCGGATCAAGAGTAGCAACGCGACGCAGCAAATCGAGCGTTTCGCTTGTGCGCCCGGCGCGCGTGTAAGCGTCAACGATTGAAAGATACTGCGCGCGCGCTTCGACAGCTAAACCCTGACCTTCGTAGAGCGCGGCGAGTTTGGCGGCCACGTCCGAATCGTCAGGGTTAAGACGCAGAATCTTTTTAAACATCGCAATGGCTTTAAGGGCAAAGCCTTGCGTGCGGTAATGTTCGGCGACGCCCGTGAAGGATTCCGCCGCTTCCGTCTTTTTCCCGGTGCGCGCGTAGAGATCGCCGAGCGTGTTAAGCGCGGCGAAGTCATCCCGGTCATCTTCGACGATGCGGCGATACTCCCCGATGGCGGCAGGAATTTTGCCTTGCGCGATATGTTTTTCAGCCGCACGAATGGCTTTTGATTTGTCGAAGGCCATCAGAAATCTTTAGATAAAATGGAGGTGAACAGAACTACTCAAGCACTGAACAGAGCGGGGACGCTTCATAAAAGCTTCTGCGCGCGAAATGCAAAATTCCTTGATCGTTTTTATCCCTCTCCGGCCGAGCGCGCCGCGCCGAAAGATTACGCTAACATGCGTCTGCGGCGAGTGTCAAACATCTTGCTCTATGCGCTTTACGCTTATGCTCGAAGCCTCTCACCGCCCCGCGCGCCTTTCGTTTACCTTTCGTTTAAATGACATCGGCGAAGTTGCGCCGCGTGCGCGCAAACCACCAGTAACCGAAGATAAAGAGGAATAGAGAGAAGAAAAAGAAGAAGAGCAGCCCGCGCCAATCCGGTGCGGAGTTTTCAAGCACCACGCGGCGGTAGCTTCTCACGAGCGATGTCCAAGGGTTAAGTTCGATAAACACGCGGTAGCGTTCGGGAACAATCTGCTCCGGGTAGAGCAGCGGCGTGAGAAACATCCACGCCGTCAAACCGAGCGCAACGGCTTCGCGCGTATCGCGCAAGAACACGCCAAGACTCGCCACCAGCCACGACAGCCCAAGCATTAAGATCAATTGCAAAGAGACGAGCACCGGCAGCCACAACAAAGTAAGGTGGATGCGACCGCGAAGCAGCAATGTCGCCGCAAGCAGCGCGAGCGTGCCGAACGCTTGATTGCCGACCGCCGCCAGCACGTGCGAGACGGGCAGCACTTCGAGCGGAAAGACGACGCGCTTAACGAGGTTTGAGTGTGTGATGATCGTGGTTGACGAAGTTTGCAAGGATTCTGCGAAAGCCGCCCACGGCAGCAGCCCGCAGAAAACGTATAAAGCATAATCCCAAGTTGAGCCTTCGCGCCCGAAACGCGCGCCGAAGATTCCGGCGAAGATAAACGTGTAAATGACGATCATCACAACGGGCGTCAGCAGCGC
>JACDAW010000221.1 GCA_013695245.1 Pyrinomonadaceae bacterium
AGCCCCGCCGCTCGCTGAAGTCTTCGGCGACGTGACGGCGCGCGTGCGCCACGCCCGTATGGAAGGGATGCGTCTCGCCGCGCGCAAGGATTGGTACATTGATTGTAATTGGAAAGTCTATGTTGACAACTATCTCGAAGGCTATCACATCCCTTACGCGCATCCGTCCTTGAACCGCGCGATTGATTATGCCGAATACCGAACCGAAATTTTTCGTTACTCCTCGATTCAACACTCGCCGCTGAAAACATTAAACGGTGAACAGGATGCGGCACAATATTTTTGGGTTTTCCCTAACTTGATGATCAACGTCTATCCTGACAATTTCTCGACAAACCTCATCATTCCCCTCACGCCTGAACGCACGCTGACCGTCTTCGAGTGGTATTTCAATGACGCCGATAACGCGGATGTGCAAGAGGAACGCGTGCGCCGCACCGTCGCGTGGAGCGACGAGATTCAAGAAGAAGATATTAAGCTGTGCGAAGCCGTGCAGCGCAATCTCCATTCGCGCACCTACACGCGCGGGCGCTACTCGGTGAAGCGCGAGAACGGCGTCCACCACTTTCACGGATTGCTTAGCGAGCAGTTGAAGCGCGATTGATCGGCGTCAGCAATCCACGACGAATGTCGGGCATCACCGCGTTCGATCTGATCGCGCGTCTCCTGCTGCATCGTGCGCTTGCCCTCAACGCTTTCGCTTATTGAATCGAGATAGTCAGCGTGTAGCGCGTTGCGCCGCCGTGATTATCAATCACGATCTGCACATCGCCGGTTTCGTCAAGCGTCATGCTGTACTGCGTATCGTGGACGCTTCCTTGTGTGAAATCCACCTTCCCGTTGCCGGAACTAAGCGTCGCCGATAAAGTCTGCCCGCGGCTTGCGCGTAAGACGTAGATTCGCGCTCCGCCCCGCGCAAGTGTGCCGGAGATGGACGCTGAGTTGCTTCCGCGCCGGAAGCGGACGCGGGTTTGAGCCATTGAATCGAAACTTGTCAGCATCAACACCATCGCCACCGCGAGGATTCGCACCACGATCTTGTTTCTCATTTTAATTCTCCTTTTTCTGTAGAGTTCTGAGCTTTAATACTAAAGCGAATGTATTTATCATACACAACATGAGACGTTAAGTTCGTCTGAATTTGCTATTCATCTGCCAACGCGCTAAGCGCAAGTCGTATGCGCGCGGATAAATTCGGACGCCTGACGCAAGGCGCGTCTCGCTTCCGGCACGAAGCCGTCAAGCATCTGCCAGCAGTGCGCCATATTGTCATACACTTCCAACTCGCTGCATCCTCCGGCTTCACTGATCTTATGATGCACGCGCCGCGCGTCGTCCAATAAAAGCTCGGTCGAGCCGACTTGTAGAAGCACAGGCGGCAACCCGCTAAGGTCGGCGAACGCTGGCGACGCATAAAGTTCTTGTGGCGAAGCGTTGCCGAGATAGGCGTCGGCAAATTCAGCGATGTTTTCCGTGTGGAACATCGCGCAGCGTCCATCGTTGGAGCGGACGGACGCGCCCGTGCCCGCAAGGTCTGTCCACGGTGAGAAACACACGCCGCACGCCGGGAGCGGCAATCCACCGTCTCGTGCTCGCAGCAGTATGCCGAGCACGAGTCCTCCGCCCGCCGAATCACCTGCTAAAGAGATCGCGCTCGCAGGCATTCCCTCGTGTTCGAGCAACCAGCGGTATGCGGCGACTGCGTCATCGAGCGCAGCGGGGAAACGATGTTCGGGGGCGAGGCGATAGTTAATGCTAAAGACGCGTCGGCGACTCAGGCGCGCGAGGGCGGCCGTAATCGGGCGGTGAGTGGCGGCTGAGCAGGAGACGTAACCTCCGCCATGCACATATAGAATAATTCCATTCTCCGAGTTTGCAGGCACGACCAACTCGCCGCGCACGCCCTTGTGTTGCACCGGTGTAAGAAGCAGCCCACGCGTCCTGAGCCATTGATACGGCCGCGGCGCTCCCATGAGGCGACGCGCCCTGCGCGCGACCGACTGCTCATCTCCCCACCTCCGTCTTCGGATGAGCAGCCGGATCGCTGCGCTCAGACAACGCGCCTGCCAACTAGGCATGATTAAGTCTCTCTACAAATCTGTTCTTGCATCAATTCGATGGGCGCGTCGCATATTTCTTCTCATCTACTTTCCACAATACCCTCGATAATGCTAAAGGGAGATTTCGTTTCGATGATGCGTGTTAAGCGAAAATCGGCGGCGGCGAGCAGTGCGCGATACTCTTCCGCCGTGCGCTCCATGCCGCCGGGCGACGTGAGCATTTCGAGGTCTAAGAGTTTGCTGTAATGCGGCTCGTTGCCTTCTGGAACTACCACTTCAACGATTAAGATTTTCCCGTCTTCTTTTATCGCCGCACGAATGTTTCGCAGAATGCGCAGCGCGCGTTCGTCATCCCAGTCGTGGATGATGTGCTTCATCATGTAAGCGTCAGCGCCCTCCGGCACTCGCGCGAAGAAGTCGCCCGAAACTTTTTCGACTCGCTCTGTCACGCCTTCGCGTTCGAGCACGCCGTCTGCACCTGCGATGACCGGCGGCATGTCAAACAAAATCCCTTTCATATCCCGGTTCGCTTTCAAAACTTGCGAGAGCAGAAACCCGTGTCCGCCCGCGATGTCACAGAGCGTTTTGAAATTGGAGAAATCATAAGCTTCGACGATTGCCGGAGCAATCCCGACAGACATATCGGTCATCGCGCGGTTGAAAATCTCCGCCTGTTCCGGGTTACTTGAAAAGTAATCGAAGACTTCCGCGCCGTGAACCTGCCCCCACGCAGGCTTGCCCGTCCGCACGCTATAAAGCATATTGCCCCACACGCGCCAGTGCCACTCCTCGCCCATAAAGATCGCGCCGTTGCGCATCGAGTTCGGAGCGTCCGTGCGAAGCAGTTCGGCATAGGGTGTTAAGGCGAAGACTTTCCGCTCAAGTTCTTGAAATATGCCGACGCTTGCCAGACTTCGCAACACGCGGTAGAGAGATTGCTCGTGCGTGTTTGTGCGGGCGGCGAGTTCGCTTACCGACTGCGGTTTAGCTGATAGTAAATCGGCGATCCCTAATTTGGCGACGACGCCTATGGCCTGTGTCATCATGGCGCCGAACACAAGCTGTGTTAAGAAAGCGTCGGGCGGCGTCGGTTGCGTTGCTGTCGCGGCGGCGCTGGTTTGCGTGTTCATAATCTCTCCTCACAAATAATTTTCGACAAGTGACACCAATTCACCGAAGCTTCTTTTCATGCGCGGCGCGGCTGCCGTCACTTTGTCAGGTATTAGCTAAGGGGCTTTCGTGCTCCCTTGTTCTATAACGCGAAATTTAATCGGCAGGAGGATCACCCGAACGAGATTTTCTTTATGCGCCCTGTGTAGAGTCTTATCGTCATCAAACGAGCGCAAACGTTCGCACGCAGTTGGTCAATGCTTGCGACATCGCAACTGATTTCCATCTTCGCTGTTAAGTGCGCAGCTCGAACGCGAAAACATGGCAACGTAGGCTTCACTCTTCTTCTAAAAACGTTTTCAATCGGGTCGGCAACAATCTCGTCACAAAGCTGTTTTCACTTTGCTGCGTCTATAGTTAACTTATCTGCCGAAAAAAGCGTCTGTTCCACCAACTCGCAAATTATATGCCCGATCAAATTGTGCGTCTCTTGAATGCGTGGCGTGTGGTCGTTTGGCACTACTAATGCCAAATCACAGAGCGGCGCCACTCGTCCGCCGTCTCGTCCTAGCATTCCGATAATTTTTACTTCTTGCGCTCGCGCCTGCTCGACGGCGGCAATGATGTTCGGCGAGGCGCCTGAAGTTGTAATTGCGATTAATACATCGCCGGGCAGCGCGAAAGCTTCGATTTGTCGTGCGAACACTTTTTCAAAACCCATGTCATTGGCAATGCAGGTGACAACGCCGCCGTCGGTTGAGAGCGCGAGCGCGGGCAGAGCGCGGCGCTTGGTGTCGAGGAAGCGATTAACAAACTCGCCCGCGATGTGCTGCGCGTCTGTTGATGATCCGCCGTTGCCGCACAGCAGCAACTTGCCGCCCGCACTGAAAGAATCAGCGATCATTCGTGCGGCGCGCTCCACTTGCTCTGTGTGCTCTGCGAAATAAAGTCTCTTCACTTCAAGGCTCGCTGAAACTATTGATGAAATTTGACTTTTCATTGATCTCGCCCAACTCTCCCAATCTCACTGATTCAATAAGCTCGTCGGCGCTCGCCGAAGCCGCGCCTACTTTGAAGACGACAACTCTCGCGCGCTGCCGTTTCGATTTACAGCCGTTTCGATTTACATCGGCTCGCTGTCACCTTCCACTAACATCATACCGCGTTCGCTGCAAGTGATCAGCACACAGGCGCACCCGATACGCTCACGGATTAACTGCGTCGCGTGACACAATCCCTATCGGAATGCTCTTAAATGTTTGTTAAGCGCAAAGCTTCATCGAGGGCAATTGTGGCTCGTTAAGATATGGCTGTCGCCTGCCGATTAGCAAAAATTTAGTTGACACATCTGCTCAATGTGTTTTAGATCGTTATGGCAGTTGCCTAACCGGACGTTGTGCTACAACATTCGGTTCCTCTTCTTTCGCTCTTCCCGCCCGACTGCGCTCCACAAGAATCCAACCACTGATTATCGAGGTATAAAATGTCCCTTCCATCAATATCCAATCTTTTCTCCAACGATTTAGCGATAGATTTAGGAACGGCGAACACGCTTGTGTATGCGAAGGGACGCGGCATCGTGGTCTCCGAGCCATCCATTGTGGCGATTAACAAAGTGACGAACGGCGTGGAGGCGGTCGGCAAAGACGCCAAAGAGATGTTAGGCAGAACGCCGGGCAACATCGTCGCCATCCGCCCGATGAAGGATGGAGTGATCGCCAACTTTGAGGTGACGG
>JACDAW010000250.1 GCA_013695245.1 Pyrinomonadaceae bacterium
CTGCTGTCCATATCGGTATTGCTTCGATGCGCCGAGCAGCGTAAAGCAATGGGCTTAGGAAAGCGCCAACCTCCCTAAGCCCTCAACATCAACCCTTCACCGCATAGGAGAAAAAGAAGATGCAAGCAAATCTTAGCAGTAGGAATATAGCCGACACAACGCCACGCCTTGTGCGCTTCCCTCTAGGTCAAATTGTAGCTACCTCAGGGCGCATTAGAAGCTATAGAAGAAGTGGGACAGTCGCCGCAAGAGGTTATCAGCCGTCACGTGCGGCTTGAGCAAGGGGAACTCTCTGACGAAGACCATAAGGAAAATCTTTTCAGTGTTAATAAACCTTTACGGATATTCACCGCGTACAAGACGAGTAAAGGATTGAAGATTTGGATAATAATGGAAGCAGACCGTAGTAGCACTTGTATCTTGCTGCCGGAAGAATACTGAGGGAAGATAGACGTAGCGAGCCGCTAATGCTTCGTGCGGAAGCGGCTCAAAACTCAAAACTAAGGCGCATCAAGTAGATGAAAAAGTAGAAGCGGGAAGTGGCGGCTTTAATTAAAGCAGCAAGTTCTTTGAATAGAATGGGATAAAGGCTTAAGTTTGTTGAGCGAAACTCATTCGAAGTCAGACGCTCTATCCAACTGAGCTACGGGTGCTCGGTTGAATTGGATTTTAATCGCTTTGCGAAGGATTGGAAAGTCGCGCGTTCGTTTTGTTTTGAAACTCACGACGAACGAAGCGGATGAGATCGCTTATCTGCTCCGGCGTCAGCTTGTTGCCAAACGCTGGCATCCCGTCGCCGCCGCGCGTGATCTGCCGCGTGTAGCGTTCATCCGCATGCGCGACCGCGCGCCCCTCTGCAAGGCTCGGAACTTTCAGACGCTTTCCTTCATTCTCATACAAACCGCCTTCACCATTATCGCGGTGACACCGCGCGCAGTTTTCCGCGTAGTAAGCGCGCGCCGAAGCAAGATCGTCGGTCGCTGCTTGTTGTGGTGATGGCGATGATGAAGAAGCTTGCGGTGCATTGATAGTTGTGTTTGCGTTCGGCGTTTGATTTGCCATATCGGTGCGCGTGCAAGCGACGGCGAAAGAAAGTAGCGCGAAGACGAGAAGCGAAAGTTTAAGACTTTTCATCAAGCAAACTTATAAACAAATTTCAGGGCAATTTGCAATCCGAGCCGCGCGTGCCGCACAATAATGCGAAAGATTCAGGCGCAATTTATGTTTCAGGTTGATGCGCCTGAATTGAACTTAACTTTATTCACTGCTTTCTTAAATTTTTGAGGTCACAAAATGAGCACTAATGTTGCACACCAAGGAGAAGCGAGCGGGCGTCTGCGTTTATCGGAAAAGGATGTTCAGAAGAGCGAGCGCAAGGGGGCGTTGCCGCGTCAATTCGTCAATTTCGCTTTCTATCGCGCGCGCCCCGAATGGCGGTTGCTAGGTGAAGCGGAAAGGGTTGCAAGCAAGCGCGAGTTTACGGAGACGGTGGAGGCGCAAAAAAGCGAGTTGATGATTAACACTTACTCGCTTGTGGGCTTACGCACAAACGCCGACTTTATGATCTGGCGTATCGGTTACACGCTCGATCCCGTGCAGGAGATGACGGCGCGTTTAAACTCGACCGCGCTTGGGCGCTACCTCGAAGTTACGCAATCGTTTCTTTCGATGACAAAGCGTTCGATGTACATTGATAAGGAGCACCCGACGCACGTCGAAGATCGCCTGCACATTATTCCCGGCAAAGGTAAATACCTGTTCGTCTATCCCTTCGTTAAAACGCGCCCGTGGTACATGCTCTCGCCGGAAGAACGACAGGAAATGATGGACGAGCACATTCGCGTCGGCTCGAAATACCAATCCGTGCGACTGCACACGACGTATTCCTTCGGCTTGGACGATCAAGAATTCGTCGTCGCCTTTGAGACTGACGAGCCGTCGGACTTTCTCGATCTCGTGCAGGAACTAAGGGAGACGAAGGCCAGCATGTACACGTTGCGCGACACGCCAATGTACACATGCCGGAGGCTGCCACTCGCCGAATGTCTTGATGCCGTTGGTTGATACGATCAAGTGATTCCAAGCTAGACAGCAAAGTAACCGTTGCGTCGAACGTCTTTTGTTTTGAGCGGGCTTATGCGGCGATTGCTTTTTCCTTCCGTGTCCTTTAGCATGGCGCGTTTTGAAGCGAGCAGAGGAAGAAAAATCTGAATTAGTTTGCATGAAGGTGGCGCGTAAATTTTTGATTAGCGGCGGGGTGCAGGGCGTCGGTTACCGTTTTTTCGCGCAGCGCGCGGCGGCTCGCCATCAGGTGTTCGGCTATGTGCGCAATTTGCCGGACGGTCGCGTTGAAGCGTGGGCAGAGGGAACGCCCGCCAACGTCGAAGCGTTTAAAAACGATCTGGCGACCGGGCCTGTTTTAGCCAGCGTCGAAAAACTTGAAGAGCTAAACATCGAGCAACTCGACTCTTACTCATCATTTCGGATTGAAAGGTGAAAAACGGGGATAGGAGTTAGGGGTCAGGGATCGGTTAAAAATTATCTTTTTCCAACCCCCAGCCCCTCACCTCCGACCCCTTTTACAACTATGGACGAACTTAAACAACTGATCCGCGAAGTGCCGGACTTTCCGAAACCGGGCATTAATTTCTATGACATCACGACGCTCTTGAAGCACGCCGAAGGCTTCCGGCGCACGATTGATATGCTCGCCGCTGAGTTTAAGAACGA
>JACDAW010000307.1 GCA_013695245.1 Pyrinomonadaceae bacterium
GTGTAGGCATATTGGTCAACGGTGACTTGCAGACCTCGTTTGCGTGCGTCGCGGACAAGTCCGAGCGTGTCGGTGCTGCGTCCCCAGAGTTTGCGGCTGGAGATTTTGAAGTGTGAGATTTCGACAGGGAGATTTGCTTGTTCGCCGATCTGGATGCTTTCGCGGATCGCATCCATCACTTCGCTTCCCTCGTCGCGCATATGCGTCGCATAAAGACCGCCAAAGCGTGCGGCGACACGGGCGAGTGCAACAATCTCATCCGTCTTCGCATAAGTTCCCGGCACGTAAATAAGACCCGTCGAAAGACCGAGCGCGCCGTCGCGCATCGCTTGCTCGACGAGAGCTTCCATGCGCTGCATCTCTTCACTCGAAGGAGCGCGATCTTCGAGTCCCAACACTTTGCCGCGCACGCTTCCATGCGCAACGAGCGTGCCGATGTTGACGGCGAGCGGACGATCCTTTATGCGCCCTAAGAATTGAGCGACATCCGTCGTCGAGTTTCCGCAGTTGCCCGTGACGAGCGAAGTGACGCCCATACGCACGAAGTTTTCCGCGTCCGGCTGATTGTAGATTCCTTCGACATGCGCGTGAACATCAATGAAGCCGGGCGCGACCGTGAGGCCCTGCGCATCAATCGTGCGCGCCGCCGAAGCCGCGTCAATGCGCCCGATGCGGGCGATGCGCTTGTCTTTAACGGCGATGTCGGCGATGAACCAAGGATTGCCTGTGCCATCAACGATGCGTGCGTTCTTGATAACAAGATCGTAGTCATTCACACTTCCACCAACAGGCGCGGGTGTTGTGGCGCGTTGTTGGGCGCGACTTAAATTAGCGATGTTGATACTGATGAGGGCTAAGGCAAGAAAGGAAACAAGTAAACTCAGCTGGCGGCGCTTGGATAGTTTGATCGGCATGGCTTATATGGTGCGGACATTCGCTTTCGCGGTTGTATCGAACCGCGACTTGCGAGGTAGAAGTACGTAAGCGGCTTCACCAAATATAGTTTGGCGAAGCCGCTCCGTTGAGACGCGCATCTTTCGCGGCTAGAAGTTGAGCTTAATGCCCATTTGAATCACGCGCGCGCTGCTTTCCGTCGAAAGATTCCGACTGAAGGTTGAGCCGCTTGTGACGGTTACGCCCGACGACGGGAATCCGAAGTAAGGTGTGTTGGTCACGTTTGAGGCTTCCGCCCGCAGTTCAATGTTAAAGCGTTCGGTGATGTTGATGCGCTTAATGAGCGCCAAGTCCATGTTGAAGAACGGCGGTTCATGAAAAGCGTTGCGACCTGTGTTGCCGATCTCACCCGCCGCCGGAATCGTGAATTGTGCGCGCTCATCTGCAGTGAAGAGAAACAGATTGCCCGTTGCCGGATCGATGCTGTAACTTGGGTTGAAATTGCTGCCCGTATAATTCGCGCGCGAACTGTTGCGGTTGCTAAAGGTGTTTGAACCGGCGACGACTGTGAAGGGCAGACCGCTTTCGTAAATGATGAGCGTCGAGAGCGTGAAGCCGCTAACAAGCCGTGAGACAAATCCGTTCGTATCACTTAGGAAACGTTTGCCGCGACCGAACGGAAGCTCGAAGACCGCACTGCCTTGCAGGACGTGCGTGCGGTTGAAGTCCGAGATACCGTAGTTCAAGCGGCGGTTCGCTGGGTCGGGATCGAACGGAGTGCTTTGCGCTGATTGAGAGTTACCGCTGCTGATACGCGTAAACGTCGGATCGTAGGATTTATCGTCGAGCGACTTCGAGAAAGTGTAGCTCATGTTGAACTGCAGGCCTTGTGAAAGGCGGCGTCCTACTTGGAAAACTCCGCCGTGATAGTTGGAGAACGAGTTACTGTCAATAACCTGCAGCCCGTTCAGAAACTGCGGATAGTCATTGAAGAAAAACGGGCTGAGTCCGGCTGCTACAGGGAGTTGTGTGCGCACGCCGCCTACCGTGAGGATATTATTATTCAGGGTAGACGCTAAGCCAGCGACGTTGTTGCGCGCGAGCGTCGTTGAGAAATTGGCATTGAGATACTGAAGTGCAGTTTGCGAACTGCTGCGAAGCGGAGCTGTGAGGCGGTCGAGCAAGCTTCCCGCCGGAACGTTTCCGGCTTGCGCTTGCCTGAAGGCTTCGAGGAAGCCGTTGTCGAAGATGTCAACTTGGTTGCGCTCGTAGCCACCGATCAGATGACGCCCGGCGCGCCCGATGTATTGCGCTTCGACGACGAAACCTTTGCCAATGTCGCGCTGTATTCCGGCCGAGAACATGTATGTCGTCGGCGTCTCAAAATTCGGATCGAAAACTTCGAGCGAAGCGAGATTCGGTGACACGGCTGTGCGGCGCGCGGTGGGATTATCACTGGCAGACGGCGCTAAATTGATTAAATTGTCACGCAAGCGAACGTCCGCTGCCGAGGTCGTGTTAAAAGATTGAGTGACGGCGAGCGATGTGCCGGGGCTGTTCGGGTAGATCGCAGACGACGGCAGGAAGGTGGAAACGCGGTCAAAGGCGATGCGGAAGTTGCCGCGAATCGCGGTATGTCCGTCCTTGAACGGGTCCCACGCCACGCCGATGGCAGGGCCGAAATTATTCCAATCGCTTCGGTAAATGTTGCCTTCAACGAAGGTGATATTAGTCGCCGGATCGGAACCGAAGGTTAATGGTCTGTCAGGAACAAGAATTGTGCTATTGCCGCGCCCGTAAGGTTTCGGCTTTGGCTCCCAACGGAGTCCGAGATTTAAGGTTATATTCGGGCGAATTTTCCAATCATCTTGGAAGTAGAAATCACCTTCCGGATACCACGCATCGAAGGTGAACGCCGTCCCCGCCGGGCCGTATTGCCCGCCGACGTCAACCAGACCGACGTTTGCGCCGCCCAATCTTCCAAGCAGATTATTAACTAAACCGCTGAGTGTACCGCGATCATTAGTGTTAACGGCGTTAGTGCCCGTAGTGGTGACGCCAAACCTCGTCGTATCCACGCTTCCGCCGAGATTATAAGCCGGATTAACATCTAACCCGGCGACCGAGCCGCGCACGTCGTAGTGCTGCTGCAAACGCAAATTTACTCCGAAGCGGAGGGTGTGCGCGCCGCGCACATGGCTGACGTTATCCAAAATCTGAAAAGTGTTGATCGTGCGCTTGTTTCCGAAAGAGTTGGAAAGCGGATTGGTGACGGTTTGGAGATTGATGGGCGTTGTTCGCTCATCGAGGTTCGAGGGAATTGCGAAGTCGAAGATGAAGCGATTGCCGCCGGCAATCAATTCGTTAGTCGTCGTCGAACTCAAACTTGAGCGCAAGCCGACGGCCAAGTTGCGCGGTGAGCGGAAGGTACTGACAATTGGCGGCAAGCCGGGAAAGCGCGCCGCTCCAGAGTTGGTCGTGTCGCCAACCGTGTTCTCCTGCCCGAAGCTGAAGCGACCAAAGAGGCTGTTATTCTCGTTGATCGTGTGATCAATGCGAATATTGAAATCGCGCTCTGGGTCGGTGCGCGTTGCGAGCGAACGAAATCCAGCGGTGTTCAATCCATCCCCAAATTCAAAAGTGTTGGGGAGCGGCGTTAAATCAATAATGCCTCGCGCGGTCGGATCAATTCCTAAGCCGCGCGGATCGTTGGTAACAACATTGTAAGTTCCAACAGGCACAACCGGATTGCCTTGTGCGTCAACTGAAGCGCCCGTCACACCGAACGGTTGGTTCCGCACGGTGGTGCCGCCGACTGCGTAGCGAAAGACCCCTTGTCGCGCGGTCGCCGTATAGACGGTATTGATTTGCTCAATGGTTCGCGTCTGACGCTGAATCTGCATGTTAAAGAAGAAGAAGGTACGGTCTTTGATAATCGGGCCGCCGATTGAGCCGCCGAACTGGTTACGCAGAAAAAAGCGCCGATCCACCCCGACGCGGTTCAACTCCCATTCGTTTGCGTTCAACACGCGATTGCGGTGAAACTCGAAGAGGTTGCCGTGAAACTCGTTTGTTCCTGATTGGGTGCTCAGCGCGATCTGCGCGCCGCTATTGCGTCCGAACTCCGCAGACGGGTTTGAAGTGATCACGCGATATTCGCGCAAAGAATCAGGATTCGTGCGAATCGGCGAGAAGGTCGCATTTCCAGCAGAAGTTTCGTTGGCATCAATGCCGTCGAGCGTGATGTTGAAGGCGCGGTCGCGCGAGCCGAAGACGTGAGTATTACCCGTCGTGTTGGACCCTTGCTGAACGCCCGGCTGATAAGCAATCAAACTAAGCGGGTTGCGCCCAACGATGGGTAGTTCACGCAGGGAGCGTTCATCCACGACCGAGCCGGTGTTGCCGGACTCGCTGGTTTGCACGCGCTCGTAAGTCGCCGTGACCTCGACCGTTTCCGAGACGTTGCCCACCTCAAGCGGGACATCAATCGTCGTCGTGCCGTTCGCGGTGAGGACGTTTTTGGTTGTGGAGTAACGCTTGAAGTTCGCTTGCTCAACCGTGATCGTGTAAGGTCCCGGCTGCAACGCTTCAAACCTGTACTCACCGGCATCGCTCGAAACAGTGTTGTAGGAGACGCCGGTTTCTTCATTGGTGGCGGTAACGGCAGCACCCGGCACAACTGCCCCCGACGGGTCTTGCACCGTGCCCGTAATGCGCCCCGTTGCTGTTTGCGCCACAGCAACCGAAGCGAGAATAACGCACAACAACAACGCAGACAGGACTCTCAT
>JACDAW010000347.1 GCA_013695245.1 Pyrinomonadaceae bacterium
ATCTTCCCTCGAAGGCATAATGGCGACTCGCAATCTGATGCATCTCGTGAACCGTCGGAAAGACCGCCACATGAATATGTTCGCCCGAAGTGTGCATTGCCTGTCGCGCGAGCGGCATCCAGTGTTCCCAGCAGACAAGGCCGCCGACGCGCCCCGCAGATGAATCAACCGCTTCCAGCCCGCGCCCGTCGCCCTGCCCCCACACGAGCCGCTCGGTGTAGGTCGGGATCAGTTTGCGATGATGGTTGATTAACTTGCCGCCCGCATCAAATGTCAACAAACTATTGTATAGAGTTCCATTGCCCGCGCCGCTCGTTACCTGCTCGTTGACGCCGATCACGACGACCGCTCCATGCCGAGCCGCCGCTTCGCCGAGCGCCTCCGTCTCCGGGCTTGGCACCACAACGCTGTTTTGACGAAGCCGGGCGAAAACCTCTTTCGCCGGTTCGTGATTCCACAACGCCGCTTCCGGGCAATAATCAAGCCATGCAGGATAGCCGGGCAGCCACGTCTCGCCGAACGCTACGAGTTGCGCCCCTTTCGCCGCTGCCAATTCAATTTGTTCGACGGCACGGGCGAGGCTGGCTTCTAAATTGAGAAACACCGGACTCGCTTGAACTATTCCGACGGTGATCATCTCTGGCATTAATTCTTCCTTTGCATATAATTACTCCAAGTTGCTAGTTAGAGCGTGATAGCTCTTTGAAAACGAAAAGCCCTTTCCTAAAGTTTTGTTGCCAAACAAAAAGCAGCAGGAAAGGACTTATCGGATGTACGACCGTACTTTGGCAATATACTGTTTCATTGATGACCTGCCCGAAGGCCATGCAGCACAGCGAGGTGTCGGCATTGTGATCGGCTTAAGCGTATCGCTCGCTTTCACGCGCATAATATCAAATCTGCTCTATAATGTAAGCGCTACCGATCCGGTGACCTTCGCCGGAGTTACCGCGATATCGTCAGTAGTTGCGCTATTAGCCTGCTACATACCGGCCAGACGCGCGATGCGTATCGCTCCGATGATTGCGCTCAGGTACGAGTAGTCGGGAGCAGCACATCCGTAGGTCTTAATATATTGAGATATAATAAGCCATTACACCTGACATATTATGCTTATCTAACTTCGCGGTTCAGATAGTTTCACCACAGTTTTCTCTGGACTCTCCCACCCCGAACTTCGCTAAACCTCTATGCGCCCGACCAATCAATCTAGCTTTCCTATTGACACGCGATAGGTCTCTATGTATATTCTTCTTCTATCGCCAGTCTATAGGAGAAGCATGAGGAAACAGAAGAAGTCCGATTTACTACAAGGCACGCTCGAACTGCTGGTGCTTCGCCTGCTCAGGTCAGGGCAGTTAAACGGGTGGGACATCATGCAGCGAATACAACTCGTATCCGGCGAGGTGCTCTCGGTCACTCCGGGCGCGCGCTACCCGGCGCTGCACCGGCTGGAAGAGCGCGGACTGATCTCGGCAGAGTGGAGCACGTCCGAGAACAATCGCCGGGCGAAGTTCTACAAGCTGATGGCTGCGGGGCGGAAACAACTAGAGGCAGAGCGCGAAAGTTGGGCGCGCTTCTCTGGGGCGGTCGAAACTATCCTCCGGGATGCGTAAGTAGAGAGGAGTGTCGTAATGCTGAGCAGGTTTATGAAACGGCTGCGGGCACTGATGCGCAAGGATGAATTAGAAAACGAACTCGATGAAGAGCTGCGTTATCATCTGGAGCGTGAGATCGAGGGGAACATGGCGAGCGGCATGAGTCCTGAGGAAGCGCGTCGTGCAGCGCGACGCAGTTTCGGCGGTGTAGAGCAATCGAAAGAGAATTGCCGAGACGCCCGGCAAGTAAGATTACTCGACGAGTTCTGGCAAGACATTCGTTACGGCGTGCGAATGCTGGTAAAGAATCCGGGTTTTACATTCGTCGCGGTGCTCGCTTTGGCGTTAGGCATCGGAGCAAACACCGCGATCTATAGTGTGATAGATACAGTCCTGCTAAGGCCGTTGCCGTTTGCAGAGCAAGAACGCTTGGTTGTGTTGTGGAAGCGTGACACAACGGCGAACAATCCATTAGTGGAATTGTCGGTGGCGGAATTCGCCGATTGGCAAAAGCAAAGCACCGTTTTCGAGAGTTTGGCGGCGATGCCGACCACTGTTTACGGGTACGGCTACACCGTGACAGGTCGCGGCGAGCCATTTCAGGTTGAGAGCGCCAGAGTATCAGACAGTTTCTTCCCAACGCTCGGCGTGCAAGCCAACCTAGGGCGCACCTTTATAGAAGAGGATGATCGTCCGGGCGCTGGGCGCACCGTCGTGCTCAATCATCGTTTCTGGCGGGATCGTCTTAATATGGATTCCGGTATTATCGGCCAGCAGATCACGCTTCGCGGTGAGAATTATACAATCGTGGGTGTGATGCCTCCTGAGTTTGACTTTCCGAAGGGTGCTGAAATGTGGGCACCACTGAGGGCTTCGATGAATCAACGCACCGTTGAGAATCGCGGGAACGTCTTTTTGCAAGCTATCGGGCGACTTAAACCGGGTGTGACGATTGAGCAAGCTAACGCCGAGATGAACACAATCATCGCGCAATTGGCGAGGCAATACCCGGAGGCGAATGCGGGCGGGCATCGAGTAGTTATCACCCCGCTAGCCCATCACATCTTTGGCGATGCGCGTCCGGCGCTTCATTTGCTGTTGGCGGCCTCCGTTCTGCTATTGCTAATCGCTTGCATCAATATCGCCAATTTTCTGCTAGCGCGCGCTACCGTCCGCCACAAGGAGGTGACGTTGCGCGCTGCACTGGGAGCGAGTCGCGGGCGTTTGGTGCGACAGTTTTTAACTGAGAGCGTGTTGTTAGCCGCTATCGGGGGCACTTGCGGGCTTCTGCTGGCGCACTGGATGATTAAGCTGCTCCTTTATTTTGCGCCAGCCGATATTCCGCGGATCGAGATGGTGAGCATTGATGTGTCGGTCATGACCTTCACCTGCGTTGTGACACTGCTGACGGCGGTGATGTTCGGACTCGCGCCTGCGCTAACAGCGTCAAAGGTTGATCTCAACGAATCGCTGAAAGAAGGCAGCACCAAGGTTGCGGGCGCAAGGCACAGCCATCGCCTTCGTAGCTGGCTGGTGATCGCCGAAGTCGCGGTTACATTGGTGTTGCTGATCAGCGCGAGTTTGGTTGTGCGCAGTTTTTTGAACCTAAAGCAAGTCCCGCTCGGCTTTGATCCGCGCAACGTATTGACGGCGCAACTGTCGCTGCAAGGACAGAAGTATCGAGATGTGCGTGAGCGCCGCGACTTCTTCAAGCGATTGCTCGAACGGCTCGAAGCACAACCGGGCGTGATCGCTGCCGGTGCGGTTCTGATTCGTCCGCTTGAGGGAACTATCGGCTGGGATATGCCCTTTGCGACCGAAGGGCAAACGCTTGATGAAACCAAACGGAATGCGGTTCCTAACTATGAAGTGATCACGCCACACTATTTTCGCGCGATGGGCATTCAAATTGTCAAAGGGCGCGACTTCACAGAAGAAGATACGGAGCAAACGCCGGAGGTTGTGATCATCAGCGAAACGATGGCGCGCCGCATCTTCAAGCCCGACACCGACCCGCTTGGACAGCAAGTTAAGTTAGAGCCAACAGACTCTGAATCGCCGTGGCGCACTGTGGTCGGAGTCGTAAGCGATGTTCGTTATCGAGAGTTAAGCAGCGTGCGATACGATGTATATGTTCCTTACCGGCAGAGCACCGTTACTTTTAGATATGTAACGATCCGCACCGCCACCGATCCACTGGCGCTTATCCCAACCCTGCGCCGCGAGGTGTCCGCGCTTGACGAGACCCAAGCTGTAGCTGACGTAAGAACGATGGAGCAACTCGTTGCGCGCTCATTAGCTCGACCGCGTTTTAGCATGTTACTTCTTGGATTCTTCGCCTTTTTTGCGGCGGCGCTATCCAGCGTCGGCATCTACGGCATACTGTCTTACAGCGTCATGCAGCGCACCAACGAGATCGGCATTCGAGTTGCGCTCGGCGCACAGAGAAGCGACATCTTGAAACTCGTCATCCGACAAGGGATGGTTCTTACGGCAATCGGCATTGTCATCGGCTTAAGCGCATCGCTCGCTTTCACGCGCGTGATGTCGAGTTTGCTCTATAATGTTAGCGTTACCGATCCGGTGACGTTCGTCGCTGTTGCTGCGTTGTTGACAGTAGTTGCGCTATTAGCTTGCTACATACCGGCGCGCCGGGCGACGAAACTTGACCCGTTGCTCGCCTTAAAACACGAATAAAAGGCGGCACGGTAGAGCAGAATGATCATCAGTCATTTGTGTCGTAAACAACAAACCATCACATCTGACATGATGACTACACGGGACTCTAACTTAGGATTATTATCCTCCTCGCGGTTCAATCTGTACGATTCTCTCACACACCATCCTTAATATTTCACCAAGCCTTGACACTCTAGGTATAGTTCGTGTATGCTTGCTTTGTTAATCTAGGTATCACGATTTATTCAGCGCCTATACCCACCGGAGTAACGTCAGTGACTCAATCGAAAGCAGACCTGCTGCAAGGTACGCTCGACATGCTCATCCTTAAGACCCTTTCACTAGGGTCTCTACATGGCTACGGCGTCATTCAGCGCATCCGGCAGATGTCCAGCGAGATGCTGGATGTAGAGCAAGGTTCGCTCTACCCGGCGCTCTACCGGATCGAGCAACGCGGCTGGGTCACCTCGAAGTGGGAGACGAACGAAACCGGCCGCCGGGCTAAGTTCTATTCGCTGACGAGAGCAGGCAGAAAGCAACTCGCTGTTGAGGAAGAGAGTTGGGACAGATTATCTCTCGCAATTGCGAAGATGCGTGAAGCTTCATAAGGAGCAGGAAGGTAATGAGGTGGCTCAACAAACTCTTGGCACGCCTGCGCGGGTTGCTCGGTCGTGAAGCGGTTATTGATGACATCAATGAAGAGATGCGCCTTCACGTCGAGATGGAGACGGAGGCAAACGTCGAGAGGGGAATGACGCCGCAAGAGGCGCGGCGGTCGGCGCTCAGGAACTTCGGTAACTTGGGACGGATCAGAGATGCGGCTTACGAGGTTCGAGGAGGCGGTATGTTTGAAGAATTGTGGCAGGACTTGCGTTTCGGCATTCGGATGCTCGTTAAGAATCCCGGCTTCACTGTGGTCGCGGTACTTGCGCTTGCTTTAGGCATCGGCGCAAACACCGCCATCTTCTCGATCGTCAATACGGTGCTACTTCGCCCGTTGCCGTTTCCCGATGCGGAGCGATTGGTGTGGTTTGACGGCGTTAATCCGACGAGAGGAATCACGGAGAGCAGCCTTTCGATGCCTGATTATCTTGATTGGCAAAGCCAAGTGGAGGCTTTTGAGAGCACGACGGCTTTCATTGAGGGCAGCGCAATTCTGTCGAGTGAGGCTTCAGAACCGGAGCGCCTGCCGCGCGGCGTGGTGACGGCAAGCTTCTTTCCGACGATTGGCGTCAATCCCGTGCGGGGTCGTGCGTTGTTGCCGGAAGACGAACTGTCGGGTAGTGAGCCGGTCGCCGTGTTGAGTCATGGATTGTGGCAGCGTCGCTTCGGCGCAAATCCGAACGTCATCGGAAGCAAACTCACGTTGAGCGGCAGAAACGTCACCGTCATCGGCGTGATGCCCGCCGGATTCGATTACCCGGCGAATGCTCAACTATGGATGCCTTTGAAAACCGATGCGAGTGATGAGCGGCGCGACAATCGTTACTTGCAGGTGCTCGCGCGGCTCAAGCCAACGGCGACGCTCGTTTCAGCGCAGGCGCAGATCGACACGCTCAGCGGTCGTATGGGGCAGCAATACCCGGAGACGAACGGCGGGTGGTCGGCGCGACTAACGGGGTTACAGGAATGGACAACGAGAGGCATTCGCACATCGTTGCTGTTGTTGCTCGGTGCAGTCGGTTTCGTGTTGTTGATTGCGTGCGCCAATGTCGCCAACTTACTTCTCGCCCGCGCTTCGGCACGGCGCAAGGAGATCGCGCTCCGCACCGCGCTCGGAGCCGGTCGGAGGCGCATCATTCGTCAACTGCTCACGGAGAGTTTGCTGCTCGCATGTTTAGGCGGCGCGGTCGGGTTAGCCCTCAGTCTTTTCTTGACTGATTTGTTAATCGCGATCAGTCCGGCGGACGTGCCGCGCTTGAATGAAATCGGGTTGGACGCGCGCGTGCTCGGCTTCACGGCGGGAGTGGTTTGTCTCGTCGGTCTGCTGTTCGGTTTAGCTCCCGCGCTGCAAGCCTCGAAGACCGACCTCAACGATGCGCTGAAGGAAGGCGGACGCAGTTCGACCGAAGGGCGCGGGCGCAACCGCGTGCGCGCGATGTTGGTTGTCTCGGAAATAGCGTTGTCTCTGTTGCTTCTCATCGGCGCGGGATTGTTGATTAAAAGTTTCGTGTTGCTCCGCGATGTGAATCCGGGCTTCGATGCGGAAAATGTTTTGACGATGCGTATCAGCTTGCCTGGGGCGCGTTATGCGGAGCCGAAACAGAAAGCAAACTTCTTTCGTGAGTTGACGGAGCGCCTCAGCGCTCTGCCCGGCGTCGAAGCGGCGGGCGCGACAGTGAGCCTTCCGCTCGGCGGAAGCAACTTCTCCGTCGGTCGCGCGTTCGTCCGCGAAGGACGCCCGCTCGCCACAGAAAATTCCTTAGATTCAGATTATTTCGTCGCAACGCCCGACTACTTCAGGGCAATGCGGATTCCCGTCAAAACCGGACGCCTCTTCACAGAGCGTGACACTATTGAGACTCCGCCCGTCGTCGTCGTCAACGAAGCTCTCGCGCGCCGCATCTTTCCCGGCGAAGACCCAATCGGCAAGCGGCTCACCGTGTGGCGCGACGAGAAGTTCGCCCGTGAGATCATCGGTATCGTGGGCGACGTGAAATCGAGTCGGCTTGATGCAGAAACAAGTTTGCAAATATATGTGCCTTATGCGCAGGACGCGACGTGGGGCGCTTTGTCGCTTGCCGTGCGAACCGCAGGTAAACCTGAGTTGCTTACGTCAAGCGTGCGCGGTGCGGTGCTTGCGATTGATAAGAACCAGCCTGTTTACGACATTAAGACGATGGATAATGTTTTCTCCGCATCCGTCGCCAATAACCGATTGCTCACCCTGCTCTTTAGCGTCTTTGCGCTCTTCGCGCTCTTGCTAGCCACTGTCGGCATTTACGGCGTTATCAGTTACGCGGTCACGCAGCGCACGCATGAGATCGGCATCCGCATGGCGCTTGGCGCGCAGAGATGGGATGTGCTCAAGATGGTCGTCGGGCAGGGCATGAGGCTCGTAGGCTTAGGGATGGGGATGGGTTTAATCGGAGCGTTCATTGTGACGCGCCTGCTTGGAAGCTTGCTCTACGGTGTGAGCACAACCGATCCCATGACTTTCGTCGGCGTCGCCGTGCTGCTCACGCTAGTCGCGCTCATCGCCTGCTACATACCGGCGCGGCGCGCTACTAAGGTCGATCCGATGAACGCACTGCGATATGAATAGATGAAAGTGATATTCCCTTGATCTTCAACATTTCGTTTGCCGCAAGTATTTAATGTCTATTATTGAATTATCCGTAACGTGTACGAGGCATAACAAGTCACTGTATCGGACATGATATGATTATCGAACTTGCTTAGAATCATCAAATTTGCAATCCATAAAAGCCCCCTTCTCCGCTCTGAATATGAGAGCGCTATTCGTACCTGAGCGCGACCAATGGACTCACTTTAGTCGCTCGTCGCGCTGGCAGATAGCAGGCCAATAACGCGACGACCATTAGTAACGTCGCGCCACCGGCGAACGTCGGGACGTCGTTCGGATCGACGCCGTAGAGTAATGTCGACATGACGCGCGTTAGGGCAAAGGCGCTGACGAGGCCGAGCGCAAGACCGAGGAGCGTGAGTCTGATGCACTGCCCGACGATGAGCCGGAGCACATCTCGCGTCTGTGCGCCGAGCGCCATGCGCAGTCCGATCTCATGCGTACGCTGCGTGACTGAGTAAGACATCACGCCGTAGATGCCGGCCGCCGCCAGCAGCAGTGCCACGCCCGCGAATAGGCTGAGGAGGAGCGAGTTGAAGCGAGGCTGCGACGCCGCCTCGCTAACGATCTGTTCCATCTCCCGAACTTCAGCGATGGGCTGCGCTTTGTCAATTTGGCGCACGGCTTCCCGCACCGCCGGGACGAGGCTCGGCGGCTCAACCGCCGAGCGCACAACGAAAGACATCCCTGCGAATGGGTCTTGCAAATAGGAGGTATAAATCTCCGGCGTCGGCTCGGTGCTCAACTCAAGACTGCGCACGTCCGCGACCACGCCCACGACCTCAAACCAGATCGGCTGTCCGTCGCGCGTGCCGCCAAGATTGATTCGCTTGCCGATTGGGTCTTCACCTGCGAAGTCGTGCAGCACAAGCGACTGATTGACGAGGACTGCGAGCGGGGCTGAAACATCGTCGTGTGCGTCGAGCGCGCGACCCTTCAGGATGGGGACATTGACCGCGCGGAAGTAGTCCGGGCTGACGCTGCGGTAATTAACGCCGGGCCACTTGTCCGGCGTGAGCAGCGGGCGACCGTCAACACGGAAGGCAGTCGTCGGCCCCTTCACGAGCGGAAGCGTGTTAATCACGCCGACGGCATTCACGCCCGGTAGCGTCTTGATGCGTTCAGCGACTTGGCTGTAGAAGGCAGAGAACTGCGGGTCTTGGCGGAAGTTAGCGCCCGAAGGTGCCAGCCTGAACGTCAGCACGCGCTGCGGGCGGAAGCCCAACTCGACCGATTGCAAGCGCATGAAACTGCGGAACAATAGCCCTGCGCCAATCAGCAACACAAGTGAGAGCGCGACTTCGGAGACGATAAGCAAGCTGCGCACACGGTTGCGGCGCGCGCCGCCCGCAGAGTCGCGCCCGCTCTCTTTAAGCGATTCGTTGATGTCAGGATTCGTTGACTGGAGTGCGGGCACAAGACCGAACACGATGCCTGTGCCGAAGGAGACGAGCAACGTGAAGCCAAGCACGCGCAAGTCAATGCCGATGCTTTGCGCGCGGGGAAAGTCAACGGGCAGCAACCCGCGCATTAAGTCAACACCCCACCAGCCCAGCAGCAACCCAACCGCGCCGCCTAAGAGTGCTACTAACATGCTCTCGACGAGCAACTGCCGGACGAGGCGCAGACGTGTCGCCCCTAGCGCGAGGCGGACGGCGATCTCTTTCTGACGTGAGGTAGCGCGCGCCAACAGTAGATTCGCCACGTTCGCGCAGGCGATCAAAAGCACGAGCGCCACCGCCCCCAGCAGCAGCAACAACGCCGCGCTGCTCTCCCCGACAAGGTGCGTCTGGAGCGAAACCACCCGGTTGAAGCGGTTGTTATTCGTGTTGGGATACTGCTCGCGCAGGCGGGCCGTGATCGCTGTCATTTCGTCGTGCGCCTGTTTGACTGACACGCCCGGCTTGAGCAACCCGACTGCGCTCAGGAAGCCAAATCCACGCGCACGCTCGATGTTCATCTGCGCGCTGATCGTGGGCACGAGTTGGAACGGCGGAATCCACGCTTCAGTTTTATCAGGATATTGAAAGCCCGCAGGCGCGACGCCGACAACCGTGTACGGCTGACCATCGAGCACAATGCTTTTGCCGACGAGCGACGGATCGCCACCGTAACGTCGCTGCCAGAGTCCGTAACTGAGAACGATGACTGCGTCGTGTCCCGCGCGCTCTTCTTCCGGCACGAAGAAGCGTCCGAGTTGTGGCTGAACACCGAAGACCTGAAAAAAGTTTGCCGAAGTCATGGCAAGGTCGATCCGCTCCGATTCGTCCCCGGCGGTGAGGTTAGAGGTGCGCGCGAAGATCGCGGCGAGGTGTTCAAACACCGTGTTCTGCGCGCGCCAGTCGAGGAAATTCGCCGGAGTAACTTGGACGCGACTGCCCTTCTCGTTGAGTTCCTGAATTGCCACGATGCGTTCGGCGTTCGGATACTGCAAAGGGCGTAGCAACACGGCGTTTACGACCGAGAAGATAGCAGTGTTCGCGCCGACGCCAAGTGCCAGCGTCAACACGGCGACGAGCGTAAAGCCAAGGTGCTTGCGCAGCATCCGCGCGCCGAACTTCACGTCCTGAATTAAAGTCTCCACCACTCCACCTCCTTTAACGTCGCGGCAAGCTTCACGCACGCGCGCCCAACTGCCGAAGCTTCGGAGCGCCGCGCGCTCGGCTTCGTCCGGTGTCATCCCTTGCTGCGCGTTCTCCGCCGCGCGCATTCGCAAGTGGAAGTTGAGTTCCTCTTCCATCTCACGTTCAACGCTCCTCTTACGTAGCAACCCGCGCAGACGTGCGCGCGCGAGCCTGAGCCAGTACATCGCTTTCATGATTCTTAAGTCGTCTGCATAACTTTGAACACGGCCGTCGCCAACCGCTCCCAGTTCTCTTCTTCAATCTGTAGCTGCTTGCGCCCGGCGCGCGTTAGCCGGTAGAACTTGGCGCGCTGGTTGTTCTCTGACACACCCCACGCCGACGTGATCCAGCCCTGCTGCTCGATGCGGTAGAGCGCCGGGTAGAGCGAGCCTTCCTCGACGCGCAGCGCCTCCGCAGACATCTGCATAATGCGTTGCCCGACGCCGAAGCCGTGGAGCGCGCCGAGCGAAAGCGCTTTCAGGATGAGCATGTCCAGCGTGCCCTGAAGAAGTTTCGCGTCCTGCTTAGGCATGAGAACCTCCTAGATGATCTAGGATGAACATCGCACAGTAAGCCCTAGACTGTCAAGGCAGTAGTAGTTACGTTCGGGATATGCTTCACAGAAGCGGAGCACAATTCCCCTTTGCCTTAACGAGAACGCAGAAGTTCGTCCGCAATTTTGATTACGCAAGATTAAGACCCTTTAAATTCACATGCGCATCCGACATTTCCCCTGATCTAAAATTTCGTATTGCTTTCCCATAGGGAGTGTGATAGCTTCTTATTGCTTTCCCATAGGAGGATTATGAGCGATACATCCGATGTCTGGCGAGGCACACTTGCCTTAATGGTGTTGAAGACCCTAGAGCTGATGGGCCCGGTACACGGCTATGGGATTGCTCGCCGCATCGAGCAGACCAGTGACCACCTCTTATCCATCAACTACGGCACACTGTATCCGTCGCTATTGAAATTGGAGCAGGAGGGGTTTATCGCCTCCGAGTGGGGACTGTCGGACAACAAGCGCAAGGCTAAATACTACAAACTCACGCGGGCGGGACGGCGGAAGCTCGCAAAAGAGACGCGGGAATGGGAGCAAACAACCGTCATCCTCGCCCGCTTCCTGTCTCCTGAGGAGAAGCTGTCATGATCGCGAGACGACTCCGCGCCGGGTTTGTGCGCCTTGGCGGATTATTTAATAAGGATCGACTTGATCGAGAGTTGGCTGAGGAATTGGAAGCTCATCTCCAGATGCACATCGAAGACAATCTGCGCTCCGGCATGACTCCAGAAGAGGCACGCCGCGACGCACTCGTTAAGCTCGGCGGCGTCGAAGCGACCAAAGAAAAATACCGAGACCGGCGAGGTGTCCTAGTCTTGGAAAACCTGATTCACGATCTTCGTTACGCCTTGCGCATGATGCGTCGCAGCCCCGGTTTCACGGCAGTGGCCGTCGTCACGCTCGCGCTCGGCGTCGGAGCGAATACCGCTATCTTCAGTCTGGTCAGTGCAGTGCTTTTCAGACCGCTTAACTATCACGAGCCTGATCGATTGGTAATGGTGTGGGAAGACGAGTCGGCCGCTGGTTTTCCGCGTGAGACGCCCGCGGCTGGCAACTACGCCGACTGGAAAGCGCAGAATCAAGTTTTCGCGGACATGGCGGCGCTCGAACTGCGCAGCTTCAATCTCACCGGCGACAGCGAGCCGGAAAAGATTTCCGCCTTTGGCGTGACGGCGAATTTCTTCTCGCTGCTCGGCGTGCAAGCTGCGTTGGGGCGCGGCTTTCTGGCGGAAGAGGATAAGCCCGGCGCAAACAAAGTAGCTGTCATCAGCCACAGTCTATGGCAGAGTCGCTACGGCGGCGAGCGCAGCATCGTCGGGCGCAACATTCTGCTTAACAACGAACCGTACACGGTCGTCGGCGTGATGCCAGCAGGCTTTCAGTTTGAAGCGCCGGACACGGGACTGTGGGTGCCGATTGCGTTCACTTCCGAACAACTTGCCAATCGCGGCTGGCACTACTTGGAAGTAGTGGCGCGCTTGAAACCCGGCGTCACGATGGCGCAGGCGAACGC
>JACDAW010000366.1 GCA_013695245.1 Pyrinomonadaceae bacterium
GGGCATGGATCGCGGTGCGCGGCGCGCTCGACTCCGCCGTACCGCTCCTCCTCTCGCTCGTCGTGCTGCTGTGGACGGCCGGGTTCGATATGCTTTACGCTTGTCAGGATTACGATTTCGATGTGACCGTCGGGCTGCACTCCGTTCCCGCGCGCGTCGGCGTAAATCGCGCTTTGTGGATCGCGCGCCTGCTTCATGCGTGCGCCTTTCTCGTGCTCGTCGCGCTCTACATTAACGTCCAACTCGGCGCGCTTGCGCTTCTCGGCGTCGCCGCGACGGGCGCGCTTCTCGTCTATCAACACAGCCTCGTGCGCGCAAACGATCTGAGCCGCTTGAACGCGGCCTTTTTTACGACAAACGCTTTTGTGAGCGTGATACTTCTTGTCACCTTCGGCGGCGCGAGCCTTTACAGACTTTGAGAGTTATGCGAGGAAAGGAATTTGGATGCAATGAGCACAATGCTTTCGATCAATTCGACCTGCCCGATTGTGATTAACGTCGCCCCGCTTCTCGACGGGATGAGCGATGACGATTTCCTTGAGTTCTGCCATCTCAACCGCGAGCTGCGCATCGAACGCACGAAAGAAGGGAACATCATCATCATGCCTCCGACGAGCAGCGAAACCGGCAACAGAAACTTCAACTTAACCGTTAGCTTCGGCATCTGGGCGCGACAAGACGGTACGGGCAAGGGCTTTGATTCTTCGACGGGTTTTCAGCTTCCGAACGGCGCGAAGCGTTCGCCCGATCTGGCGTGGGTGCGCAATGAGCGTTGGGAAGCGTTGAGCGCGGAGGAACGGAAACGCTTCGCCCCGCTCTGCCCGGATTTCGTCGTCGAGCTACGCTCAACTTATGATTCGCTTGCTGCGTTGGAAGAAAAGATGAAAGAGTATATCGCAAACGGCGCGCAACTCGGCTGGCTGATTGATCCGGCGGAGCGCAAAATTTATATTTACCGACCGAACGCAGAAGTTGAAGCGCTAGACGACCCGCAGAGCGTCTCCGGCGAGCCTCTGCTTAAGGGTTTTGTCCTCAACACAAGAGAATTGTTCGTTTGAAATAACTCTGTCGCGCAAGTAATCTAATCATCTATGAACTTTTCACACGATCCTAAACTGAATCGAATTTCAGAGAAACTTGAAACGAGCGAACGGCTCACCTTTGAAGACGGACTCGCGCTTTTTGGAACGGATGACTTAGCGGCGCTCTCGAAACTCGCCGACACCGTGCGTCGTCGCCTGCACGGGCGGCGCACATACTTCAACGTCAATCGTCATTTCAACCCCACGAACGTCTGTTACGTTGATTGCAAGTTCTGTAACTTCTATCGCACGCCGCGCGCCGAAGATGCTTACACGCACAACATCGCCGAAGCCCTGCGCATCGCAGGCGAAGCGGTCAAAGAAGGCGCGACCGAACTTCACATTGTCGGCGGATTGAACACGAAGTTGCCGTTTCAGTATTACACCGATCTGCTTTCAACCCTTAAATCCGCCCACCCGCAACTTCACCTTAAAGCTTTCACAATGGTCGAACTCGATCACTTCGCGCGCTTCTACAAACTCACCGATACGGAAGTGATCGAAGAGTTGAAGCGCGCCGGAATGGATTCGTGTCCCGGCGGCGGCGCAGAAGTTTTCGCCGAACCGACGCGCTCGCGTCTCTGCGCGCACAAATGTTCCGCCGAACGCTGGCTTGAGCTTGCGGGAAAGATTCACGCGGCGGGCATTAAATCAAACGCGACGATCCTCTACGGTCACATTGAAACAATCGAAGACCGCGTTGACCATTTCATTCGCCTGCGCGAACAGCAAGACCGATCCGGCGGCTTCCAATGCTTCATTCCGCTCGCGTTTCATCCTGAAGGAACAGCTCTACCGAATCTTCCCGGCCCTTCCGGCATTGACTCGTTGAAAACAATCGCCGTCGCGCGCCTTATGCTCGACAACTTCGCGCACATCAAAGCTTATTGGGTGATGCTCGGCAAACGTCTCGCGCAAGTCGCTCTGCACTACGGCGCAAACGACTTGGACGGCACGATCACGGAAGGCGGCGAACTCTCGGAAAGCTATTCGGTCGAAGCCAATCATGAAGTGAAGATGACGAAGGCGGAAATCATCAAGCTCGTTGAAGACGCCGGATTTGAAGCCGTTGAGCGCGATACTCTTTATAATCCTATTGAAAATGATCAGCTCTTAGCAGTGAAAGCGCTTTACTGATCGCTCGTGGCTGAAGGCTGACAACTGATTGACTTAAACTTCCTATGAGTAGTGCGATAGATACACGAATAATTACCGTCGCGCATTCGCCCGATTCGGACGATGCGTTTATGTTTTATGCCTTGGCGACGAATAAACTCGACACGGGCGAGCTTCGTTTCGAGCACGTGCTCGAAGATATTCAAACCTTAAATGAGAAGGCGATGCGGGGCGTCTATGACGTGACCGCGATCAGTTTTCACGCCTACGCTTACATCGCTGACCGATATGCTCTGCTGCCGCACGGCGCGAGCATCGGTGACAATTACGGACCCATCGTCGTCGCGCGTGAAAAATTCGCTCCCGATGATATTCCCTCTTTGAAAATCGCCGTGCCGGGAACGTTAACGAGCGCGTTTCTTACTTTGCGCATTTTTAATTCGCAGTTTGCTTACGAAGTCGTTCCCTTCGATAAAATTATCGAAGCGGTGCAAGCCGGACGCTGTGATGCCGGGCTGCTGATTCACGAAGGGCAACTATTTTACGAACAGCTAGGACTACACAAAGTCCTTGATCTCGGCGAGTGGTGGCACGCTCGAACAGGTTTGCCGTTGCCGATGGGCGGCAATGCGATCCGCCGCGATCTCGGCGCGGAGATGATGAGCCGCGTTTCGCATCACCTTCACGCGAGCATTCGTTATTCCCTCGATCACCGTCAGGATGCGCTTCAATACGCGATGCAGTTTGCGCGCGACATGGAGCCGGAATTGGCGGATCGTTTCGTCGGTATGTGGGTCAATGATTTGACGCTCGACTACACCGAACGCGGGCGCGAAGGCGTGCAGCGATTGCTCAGCGAAGGTTTCGAGCGCGGCATCATTCCGCGTCGAGTCGAAGTTGAGTTCGTCGGTTAGCAGCAAAGCTGTTCTCAATGAAGTTTTACCGCTTCATTTGAAGCAACACGGCGGATGACTGGCGCATCTGAAAAGATCGCGCGGACGCAACTGTTTTGTAAATCTCAAATAAGTGTTCCGCGATTCCGACTAACAAAGAGAACGACTTATGAACCCTCGACGTTTATTTCTGTTTTCATTAACGCTTCTCTGCGGTTTTCTCCTTCTCCAGAGCGCCCTCGCACCCGCTCAAGAAAGCGCAAACTCTGCGAGCGCGCTTCCGCAAGCCGAGATCAACCGCATTATCCGCGCATTTTCGGCGAAGGAGGCGGAATTTCGGCAAGCGCTTAACCAATACAGTTTCAAGCGCGATGCGGTTATTCAGCAGATCGGGATGGGCGGGCAGATCGCGGGCGAGTATCACCGCGTGTCGCAGTTTATTTTCGACGACAAGGGCGTTAAATCGGAGAAGATCGTTTTCTTTCCATTGCCTAATTTACCCGGACTCCAAATTACGTTGGATGATTTAGAAGACCTCGGCGGCGTCAACGCGTTTGCGCTCGAAGTCGCCAAAATTGATCAATACAATTTCACCTATGCCGGTAAAGAGCGCATTGACGAACTTGATCTCTACGTCTTCGATGTCGCTCCGAAGGTAATGCCTGATCCGAAGAAGACGAGAGAAAGATTTTTTCAAGGACGCATCTGGGTTGATGATCACGATTTGCAGATCGTGAAGACGCGCGGCAAAGGCGTGCCGGAGACAAAGGAAAGTAAGTTTCCCATTTATGATACCTACCGTGAGCATATTGATGGTCGTTTCTGGTTTCCAACCTACGCTTACAGTGATGAAGAATTAGTTTTTGGCAACGGCTCAGTGCTGCATGTTCGTGCGCGCATTCGCTACTCCGATTACAAACGGGCGCGCGGAACCGCGACGGTTATCTTCGACGATGAGCCTGAACCGACACCGACGCCTTCTCCAACTCCGCCGCCGCGCAGGAAGCCATAAGCACTAGCAAAACTTAAGTGCTCAATAAGGACACAGCATCAAACAAAGTTGCTGTGTTTTTATTTTTATAAGTTAGCTCCTGCTTAATTCATCCGCGATCTGCGTCCGCACCGTCTTAACAAGTCGCTTAATGTCTTCGTCAGTTGCAAACGAGGTTGTATCTATTGGCGGCAGCAATACCATCTCGATTGTTCCCGGTCGTGACACGCCCGTTCCCTTGCCCATCAATCTGTCCGTGTTCTTCATCGCCACTGGCACGATAGAAACGCCTGCGTCGCGCGCCATGTAGAACGCGCCCTTCTTAAACGACAACAACTCGCCGGGACACGCGCGCGTGCCTTCGGCAAACACGCCAAAACTGCGCCCGGAACGAATGCGATCCGTTGCGGCCTTCACCGTTCGCATCGCGCTTTCGCGGTTCGTGCGATCAATCGCCATGATGTTGACGTAGCCCATGCCTTGGCCGAGAATCGGCACTTTCAACAACTCTTTCTTGGCGAGAATGCCGATGCGCCGCCCGGTGTAATTAAAAAGCGTGGCGGTGTCCAGATACGAACGATGATTCGAGATAAAGATGTAGGTTTGATCGGGGTCGAGATGCTCAAGCCCGCGCACTTTGATTTCCATCCCGCTTAAGCGCAACCAATTGCGCGCTCCGAATCGCGCAAACGGGTAAACCCAATGCGGGCGCCGGAAGAGCCACGCCACGAAGAGCACCGGCGGCCCCATTAGGAGTAGCAATATCGCGGCCATTAAGAGCGACCACCAGTAATGCAAGCGTCCGGCGATCGAAGCATGTGTTAAGGTTTTCTGTGTGCTAGACTCATCCGCGCTTGCTTGCTCGTAGTTCTCACCGGACAGAGTTTCACTTGAGGAATTAAAGGGATGTTTCGTCATCGTGCCGCATTCACTTATTTGGTTTTCGTCCTGCTCATCAATTGCTCGATTCTTTCATCCGCCGCACACGCCCAACGCTTATCAAACATAAATTCGTCGCTGGCTGTTACGCCTCCTGCGCCGCGCGACCGTTTAGGTTTCACGCCCGGCGACGACCGTACCATTGCTGATTGGAAGCAGATCACGGACTACTTCAAACTCCTCGACGCGGCGAGCGACCGCGTGAAAGTAGAAACGCTCGGACAGACAACGCTTGATCGCCCGCTTATCATCGCCTACATCAGCGCGGAAGAGAATATACGCAATCTTCAGAAGTATAAAGAGATCGCGCGCCGTCTTGCTGATCCGCGCAAAGTAAGAAATGAAGTTGAACGCAACGAACTCGTCCGCGATGGTCGCGCAATAGTTTCAATTTCGTGTTCCATTCACTCGACCGAGATCGTCGCTTCGCAGATGTCAATGCAACTCGCTTACGAACTCGCCGCCGCACAAGATGCGGAGACACGCGAGATTCTACAGAATACGATCTTAATTCTCATTCCTTCCGCCAATCCCGACGGCATTGACATCGTCGCCGATTGGTATCGCAAAACTCTCGGCACACAATATGAAGGCACCGAGCCGCCGGAGATTTATCATCATTACGCGGGACATGACGACAACCGCGACTGGTTTATGCTCAACCTCAAAGAGACGCAAATGATTACGCGCCTCTTCTGGAAGGAATGGTTTCCGCAGATCGTTTACGACGTGCATCAACAGGGCGCTTTGGGTTCACGATTTTTCATCCCACCCTTCTACGATCCGCCGAACCCGCGTATTGCTCCGCTCCTTCTTCGCCAAGTCGGTTTACTCGGCCACAAGATGGCGGCCGACCTTCAAGCGGCGAATCAAAAAGGCGTCGTCACCAACGCGATGTACGACACGTGGTGGCATGGCGGCTTTCGCACCGCGCCTTACTTTCACAATTCCATCGGCATTCTCT
>JACDAW010000394.1 GCA_013695245.1 Pyrinomonadaceae bacterium
GCCTATCGCGGCGGCACGGCCGCATGGATCGCCGGACGCGGCGGCGCGATCCTACGGCGCACGGAACAAGTCGCCACGATTGAGATACCGCGCCCGAAACTGCCGCCCATCCTACGCGGCGCGCCGAAACTTAAAAACCCTGACGACGCGGACGCACCGCCCATTTTAGATGACGGCGACATCCCACGCGCCGTTCCGCCAAAAAACGGAGATTCACCGCAACATTGAATCAACTTAACGTTACTGACGCTTGTTAGTTGGAAATCAAACCCGCTTTTTTAGCAGACTTTCTCCAAGCAGCAAATAATTTACTTGCAAGTTTTTCAGCCACGTATGTTTCAATTCTGGAGTCGTTCAGCCTAGCGGGAACTTTGATTTTGGATTTCCATATCACTACCTTGTTCGGGGAGGTAAGTTGAAATTCATAGTATGATCTCGGTGGCGGTTCGCTTCCATCTCCGTCCAAAGTTATTACGTCATAAAATGTTCCCGTCAGTATTGCGTCTGCGTCCACCTGCTTATCGGTAGTTGTGAACCCTGCGTTTCTAAGCTGTTGCTTGATGTAAAGGTTTACGCTGTGTTTATTCGCAACACCGTCAATCTCTTCAACGTAAATTTTCTTAACGAGATGAAGTTTGTTCGACTTTCTATCCGAACTGGGAAGCGGCGAACGCGCGAAAACCGCGAGACAGAAAGAAGTGAGTAAGCACGAAGTTAATGCAAAATAGATTTTGTTTTTTCGCATAAAAGTCTCAGCTATCCAAATCAGCTCTACAACTTTTTATTGGAGGTTTTCGCTCCAATCCTTCGGCAGAAACTCAACAGCCACCGCATCGCCTTCAAACCCTTTGCGCTCCTCTTTCGCGGGGCGGTAAGTAACCACGACATTGAGCGGAGTTTTAAGTTTGCCGCAAGTTATCTCACCGCTTATCTCGGTTGTGTAAGTAACAAGCTTTAAGCGTGTGAGATCGGCGATGTTGAATTTAACTATGCCGTCGGCGGTTTGGACGACGAGCACGGCCGAGTTGCCCGCCGGACATTCGATGCTTAACAGTGTGCCGCGCTTCTGCTGTTCACTGGCCGCAGGTTGAATGAGTCGTGGCGCGCGGGGAGCGGGAGGAGGAGGCGGGTTGCCGCTTTCATTTTGCGTGCTGCTGGCAACGTTCGCGCGTTCGGTTGAAGTTTGATTCTCGGATGCGCGCGCTTGCGTTTGTCGCTCTTCCATCGCCGCAATCGAAGTCATCACTCGTTCGGCATGAAGGCGCAATTGCGGATCGGGATTGTTCTTTATGATCGGCTCAAGGATGCGGCGCGCTTGCGCGAAGTCGCCTTTGCGCATATAGACTTGCGCGAGCACGTAGGAAAATTCGGCGCGGCCGGGCGCGATGGCGAGAGCGCGGCGCAGCAATCGCACCGCTTCATCAAGGTTCTCACCCGTCACGAGATTGATGAATGCAAGTAGGTGATATGAATTAGGGAAGTTGGGCGCAAGTTTGATCGCCTTCTCCAATTCGGCACGCATCCGTTTGACAGTTTCCGGTTTGTACTCGCCGATGAATTGACCAGCGTCCATTCCTTCGCGGCTCAAGGCGTAAGCGTAATAGTAGTGCGCGAGAAAATTTGCTGTGTCGGCCGTAGCCGCCTTTTCCAGATGCTCTTTCGCTTCATCAAGGCGGCGCGCGCGCACGCGCAACATACCGAGCGAAGCATGTGCGGCAGCCGATTCCGAGTTGAGCGCGAGAGCTTTTTGCAAGTACTCTTCGGCCGCATCGAGACGGTTGGTGTGCAGCAACAGATCGCCGAGATAAGCGAAGGCTTCTCCTTCCGTCAGAGGCGAGGCTTGCATCTCCGCGCTCGTTTCGAGTTTTTCAATGAGCGAAAAGGTTTCCACCGGATAGGTGTCGCGGCGCACATATTCCCGCAGTTCTTTTTCCATCGCCGCGAAATCCGTTTCAAACGCCACGCGAAAACTTTCTTCGATTGATTTACCCGCCGCTAAAAGCCCGAAATACTTTCCTAGCTTCTGCCGACGCTCACTCTTTTTGCCGAGCACAAGGTAATGCACCAGCGCCCACGATTGGGCGTAAAAGATGCTGCGCTTGTCTCCTTCGTTGTAAAGCGGCGAGCTTCCGTCCGTTGCGAGCAACGTGCCGAGCGGCAGCAGGTTACGACTCCGCAGCAGATAGACGTGATTAGCGATAGGCGTGCCGAGCTTCACTTCGCGGTCGCCTTTTCCCACATCAAACGTGCTGTAGTATTCGGCCACGCCTTCGTTGAACCAGAGCGGCGTATTGCTCGCGTAATCTGAGACGAGCAGGTGAACGTATTCGTGAAAGATCACCGCGTAAGGATTTTCCGCGCGCTTTTCGGTTGTGAGCGCGATATAGTTCATGTCCGTCCCCGACTGAAAATAACCGGCGAGGTCAAGCGGCTTTCCATTGTAGAGCGGCTTGAAGGGCTTGAACGAATTGTCGTTTTTAAAGACGAGCACCGTCACGGGCACGCTCGAACTGCGCCGTCCGCGATTAACCAATCGCTCGAACGCTTCACGAAACTGTTCGAGTTGCGCGGCAACCGCGCGTATCTCACGCTCGTTTGCATTACCGACAAGGGTAAAATTCTTCGAGCGCACCTGTATCCAATTATCTTTCGCTGAGGCGAAGGCGCAGAGGCTGATGATGAGGAGAAAACAAGCAAGCAAGTTGAATGCAAAACGTTTCATTGCATACTTCTCCGTTATTTGAAATGAGGAACGTAAGGGTTTAACCACGAAATTTCACGAACAAGCTAAGTGCTATTTCGTGTGGTCTCGTGATCGCTACGCCAATTTAAGAATGCTTGCTAACTTTGAAGCTCTTCCCAATTGGTATGAATTGCGCCTTGCTCCGGTTTGTCTGTGCGAACGTAGGTATGCGCGCCGAAGAAGTCGCGTTGCGCTTGCGTGAGATTTTGCGGCAACGTTGCGGCACGATAACTGTCAAAGTAAGCGAGGCTCGCCGCCATCACGCCGACCGGCACGCCTTCGTCCATCGCCGCGCTTAAGCACTTGCGCCAACCTGTTTGCGCCTGTTTTATTCCGGCGTTGAATTTTTCGTCGAGCAACAGATTCGCCAACCGTGCGTCGCGCCCGTAAGCGGTTTTTATTTCATCAAGCAGCGCGGCGCGAATGATGCAGCCGCCTTTCCAGATGCGGCTGATCTCACTCAAGTTTACATCCCATTTGTACTCGTCCGACGCGGCGCGAATCAAGTTGAAGCCTTGCGCGTAAGCGCAGATAAACGAAGCGTAGAGCGCATCATGCACGGCCGCCATGAGATCATCACGCTTCGTTTCATCAGACCTTGCGCCTCTCATCTCGATCACTCGGCTCGCGCGCACGCGCTCTTCTTTCAGAGCCGAGATGATGCGCGCTTCAACCGCCGCGTTAATGGTCGGCGTCGCCACACCAAGTTCGAGCGCGGCATCCGTTGTCCACTTGCCCGTCCCCTTCTGTCCGGCTTGGTCGAGAATGAGATCAACGAGCGGCTGATTTGTCTCCTTATCTCGAACGCGCAGCACCTTCGCCGTGATTTCAAGCAAGTAAGATTCAAGCACGCCCGTGTTCCACTCCGCGAAAGTGTCGGCGAGTTCGGCGGCTTCCATTTTCAACAAACGCCGCATGATGTCGTAAGCTTCGGCGATGGCCTGCATCAGTCCATACTCGATGCCGTTATGAACCATCTTAACGAAATGCCCCGCGCCTGACGGGCCGACGTAAGTCGTGCATGCGCCGTCTGCGGTTTTCGCGGCGATGCTTTCCCACACAGGACGAATATTTTCGTAAGCCTCGCGCGAACCGCCGGGCATCAAGCTAGGGCCGTAGAGCGCGCCATACTCGCCGCCCGAAACGCCCGTGCCGATGAAGCGCAAACCTTCGCCCGCGAGCGCCGCTTCACGTCGCGCCGTGTCTTGATAGAAAGAATTCCCGCCGTCAATGAGCGTGTCGCCCGCTTCGAGAAAAGGTTTGAACTGCTCAATCGTCCAATCAACGGGCGCGCCAGCCTTCACCATCATCATGATGCGGCGCGGAGGTTTGAGGCTCTGCACAAACGCTTTCGCTTCTTTCGCCGCGATAATGTCTTTTCCTGCGGCGCGCGTTTTTGCGAAATCATCAACCCACTTCGCTTCACGATCCCAGACGGCGACCGTAAAACCGTTACGTTCCATGTTCAGCGCGAGGCTTGCGCCCATCACGCCCAAGCCCGCCATGCCGATGTCGGCTTCTGCCATGTCGTTTTCTGTCCTTAAGAATTTTTGTTACGCGCGAAGCGCACGCGCCCGAAATAATGGGTTCCTTTATTGCTTCACAATGTCGAGCAAATTTAGCAATCCGCTTCGCGTCTCACGCCCTAAATGGATGCGCAGCGCGCGACGTTCATGCGCGGCGAGTGAGGCGAAATCACCGAGCGATTGCGCTTGTTTGAGGATGCTAAATGAATAAGGCTCGCCGGGGATCGCAGCGTCTGTTTCATCCTCGTCGGTGACAAGGATAAAGATGCCATTGTTTGCCCCGCCCTTGTGAAGTTGCCCGGTAGAATGTAGATAGCGCGGGCCGTAACCGAAGGTTGTGGCGACGCGATAGCTCGCACGAATGCGGTCGCCGATCTCGCGCAGCAATTCATCGTGCGCCGGAGTCTCTTGCAGATAAGCGAGCAGCGCAACGTAATCCCCGTCTCTCGCACTCGATAGATGTTCGCTGATCGCCGCAGCAACTGAAGTTTTCGTCTGCGTTGTCGCGGCGCCCTTCCCTTTATCGCCCTCTGTTTTGAAAACCGCCATCTCGCCTTCACGCGCAAACGGTTCAGGCGAACCACTAGCGTAAAGCGACTTGGATTCTTTGTATTGATCGAGAAGCTCATTAGTGCGGTCTTTGCTTTCCTGCACGTTCGGTTGATCGAACGGATTGATCTCCATGAACCATCCGGCGACGGCCGTTGCCATCTCCCACGCGAAAAACTCCGCGCCGAGATCAAGCGGATCGCGTAAGGTGCGACGCAGCACGACGAAGCCCGCTTCTTGCAGAGCTTCGAGCTTGCGCTCCGTGTCTTCGTCTGGCGCGGCCGTGTGAATCGAAACGAAGAGTCGATCATCGCCGTAAACATCCGGCGCGCCGAGCGTCTCGCTCGCCACAGGCAGGATGCCGCGCTCCCGTTTGCCTGTGCTCTCCGCAACCAACTGCTCGATCCACAGCCCTAAGCTCGCAAGGTTGCGATCAGTAACAACCGTCAGCTTATCTAATCCCGCCTTCCACAACGCGCCCATCGCGCAACCCAAACGCGCCGCCGGATTGCCGCCGACGGACGTGACAGGCTCGCGGCACTCCGCGATCATGTCCTCCGCTCGACGCAACATCTCGCCCGCGTCCAAGCCCATTAGAATGGCCGGTAACATGCCGAAGAGCGAAAGCGCGGAATAGCGTCCGCCGATGTCAGGCGGATTGAGAAACGTGCGCCGGAAATTCATCTCGCTCGCCGTGCGCTCCATGAGCGTACCGGGATCGGTGATGGCGATGAAGTTCTCGCCTGCGCGTTCGCCTTTGACGGCGCGCACCGCTTCGTAAAAATATTTGTAAAAAGATAACGGCTCGATGGTTGAACCGGATTTGGAGGCGACGACAAAGAGCGTGTGCTCAACGGGCGCGGCTCGCAGAGTGAAATCCGCGATTGTTTCAGGATCGGTCGAATCAAGCACCAGCAGTTCCGGGTCGTCCTTGCGCTTGCCGAATGTCTGCCGCAAAACTTCGGGGCACAAACTCGAACCGCCCATGCCGAGCACCATCACGCGCTTAAAATCCGCCGCGCGCACTTCATCGGCAAACGCCTGCAAGTCGCTTAACCGATCGCTCACAAACTCAACTGACTTCAACCAACCAAGCGCATTCTTAATAATCTTCTGACCGGATTCTTCCTTCGTCCAAACGCTCGCGTCGCGCTCCCAGATGCGTTCAATGATTCGTTCATCGGCGAGGCGCGCGAGCGCGTCTTCGATCATCGCGCTCTTCGCTTCAAGCCCCGTTGCGTCTGCCTCGCCGCCACTTCCCTGTGTTCTCTGGCTCACAATCGTTTGCTCTCCTTTTTGGACGGAGAAGCATACCATGCGCGGCGAGCGCGGATGAAATTTGTTTGGCTTATGTTTGGCTAAATGCTCAACGCGCTTTACCAATC
>JACDAW010000413.1 GCA_013695245.1 Pyrinomonadaceae bacterium
CCCGCAACTACAGTGTAACGGATTCACTTTAGCAGTTTACAACACTGAAGTGGTCTTTGAGGATACAAATGCGGAACCGATAATCGAAAAACGTAGAAAAGAGAAAAACCAAAGAAGGCGTGATGAGTTCAGTATTAGTTCCCCTTCCAGGAATGACAATCCACCGCCGCCTCCTAATAGCTCAAGTAGTGGGTTGCCGGTCAACTCAGCAGCAGCAAACAGCAGTCCGGCAAATCCATCTAACGCAGCACCTGAGAGAGTACGCAATGCCGCGAACGAGTTGCTTGGTACATGGACGCTTCAAGTTCAATCCCCTGACAACCAAAGACTTCAACTTATCCTTACTATCAAACAAGACGGAAGTAGGTTCTATGGCTCAATAGGAGACCAGACAGGGCAGACGCCTTTGAATCAAATCAACGTTCAAGGAAACGAATTCAATTTCAAGTTATCAGGTCTGCAATTAGAGGGACAGGTCTTTGACTTCTCTCTTTCTGGAAAAGCCGAAGGCAGCAATATGAAAGGTAATCTCAACTTAACCACACAAAGCGGCGCATCCTTTACGCTTCCGATGACTGGCACGCGCACAGGACAATAATTGCTTAAAAAGCGTGACCGTTACTCTCAACAGACGCTGGCTCAGTTGGCAGAAAGATTTCAGCGCAGAGAGATTTGAGGAGGGCTGTGTCTAACAACTCATTCAACCATCCTCAAGTTGGCGTAGTATCTGCTTTAGGATTTGCTTTGCTGTCGCCTTATCATTAGCGCGTCTTTTGATGTTACGTCGTTCGCTGGACACATTAGTTACGGTTGTACGGGCGAACCAATGCCCTTCCCTATCCTGATAAACATAACCACTTCTATCTTTTGCCATCTCAATGTCTCCGTTTTTCGTGGACACTTTGAAGCGTTTTTGGTGTTGTTTTGAAAGTGTTTAAGCGTTGTGATATGCTGATTTTGTTAAGCTTTTTGCGGCGGCTGTAGTTCAGCGGTTAGAACGTCGGTTTGTGGAGCCGAATGTCGAGGGTTCGATTCCCTCCAGCCGCCCATCAACTTCTAAAATCAAGGTTTGTTACTTCTCTCCATTCTCGTTCCCACAAGGCTTAGGAACTTTGAATTTAATTCCTTATTCATGTCGTAAGATGTGTCCGAAACTTTCGCCTCCATACTTCCTGTTTCCCACTTTATCTCTCGTATCCGGTCGGATATTCAAATTTAAGATCGGCGAGATTGGATTCAATCTTAAGACGCCGAAAGCCGTTGCGTGTGTTAGTCGAAAGATAAGTTAAAGCGAGTTGTCTGGAAAGCGCTTGATCGATTTGGCGGAGAAAGGGATCGAAGCTGACGGGGGCGCTTGTGCCCTGAAAGAAAGCGCGTCCGCCCGTCTCATCCGACAACCTCGCCAAAGAGCTTTGGCCGTTGTTAATGAGAGTATTGTTGCCGTTGGCGGTGAGTCCGACGGTCGGCGCATAGATCGAGTAGATAGCGACGCCGCGCCGTTGCGCCTCGTTAATCGCGCGTTGGAGATCAAGGCTTTGCGTCGGTAGCGAACTATCAACGCCCCGCGACACATCAGCGCCATCCGAGACGACGATGATCGCGCGCCGTCCTGTAGGCAAAGATTCAAAGCGTTTGAGGGCTTCAACGATCTGTACGTAAGGATTGTACGGGGCGAGACCGGCCGCGCCCGCTGGCACGCGCAAAGCTCCAACGGCGCGCTCGGCGTTGGTCGTAAACCGTTGGCGCACCTGAAGCGAACCGGCGCGCAAGTAACCGACCATCACGCGCGAGCCTTCCGGCAGGCGGCGGATAAACGCCCCGATGCCTTTGATGTCGTTGCCGACCGACGACACAACGTCGTCTTGGATGAGAACGGCGAGCGAAAGCGGTGCGCGATCAATGCTGCGCACAGAGAGAACCTGCTGCGCTTCGCCGTTTTCATAAACCGTGAAATCGGCGGGTTGCAGTTGCCGCGTGAGTTCGCCGGAGCGTAAGGTGAGTGGCACTGTAATCGTTCTCGATGTGCCGCGCTTTTGCGCCATTACACTTACATGTGAAAAGCAACTGATTGCTATTAATAGCGCCGCGCATTTTTGTGCCGTTCGCATTCTTCCCTCTCCCTTCGCATCGCCCGTGATGCTTAAACGGTTTTGTGCATTATACTATTGTTGCGCATCGAAAGCAGAGAGGCCGCAGCGGGAATCGTTTGTGCGGCGTAATTAGTTAATCAAATTTAGCGAAGCATCGTTTTAATAATTCAGGTAAAGGTGATTTTCAGAATTCGTGAGCGCAACGGACAATAAACTTTCATCACACGAAGAGGCAAAGCTGTCTCTTCTGCGCTGGGGCGCAGGTCTGGCATTCTTTATCGTCGCGCTGCCTTTGCCCATCTATTTTCTGCTGCGCCGGTTGGCGGCGACCGTGCCGGAGGACGCCGCGATCTTTATGTGGTTGACGATAATCTCGCTTGTCGCGGGCGCGCTTGCCGGAATCGCCGTCGCCATTTTTCTACTTCTTTACCGACGAAGCAAAATCAAAACTTTGCGTGAGCGCATAGCGACGGACGGAATCACTGCCGACGAGCTTCGCTGGTTTAAGAGTGAACTGACGAAGGATGAGCGCCGTGCGCTACGCGAGATCGAAGGAAAGAATCGTCTGCTCGCTGATGCTTACCGCGAAACGCTTGCCACACGTTTGACCGCCAGCCGCGTTGCGCTCCACGCTAGCCGCGAAAAAGTTACGATCAAACGACATATCGAACAAGCGTCAAGTTTTCCTGTGGTGGAGCGAATCGAGGCGGAGCGTGACTTGCAGAACGATCTCACCCGGTTAGAAAGCATTGAGCGCGAAGCGCAGGCGCGTGAGACGGAATCGCGGGCGCGCTTGCAAATGATCGAAGCGGCGGCGAGCCGCGATGCGACCGAAGCGCAAACACAACTCGCCCTGCGACGACTTGAAGCCGCGCGCGATCAACCGCCGCTCGGACTTGAAGCAGCCCGCCAGCAAACGAAAGCCCGCAGCGAAGCTCAAGCAGAACTGCGAAGCCGCGATCTCTAATAGCGGAGCGGACAGCGAATGATTTGCTGTCCTAACAATTTACCAATTCCTATC
>JACDAW010000437.1 GCA_013695245.1 Pyrinomonadaceae bacterium
GCCGCAACCCATTACTTTCAGCGCCGCCGACGGAATGCAAATTCACGCACAGCTTTTCATGCCGCCCAACATACCGAGAGGCGAACGCCGCCCTGCGCTCCTTTTCCTTCATGGGGGTTCGCGTCGCCAGATGCTTTTAGGTTGGCACTATCTCGGCTACTACAACAACGCTTACGCGATGAATCAGTATCTCGCCTCGCGCGGCTACATCGTGCTGACGGTTAACTTCCGAAGCGGCATTGGCTACGGTATGGAATTTCGTGAAGCGACAAACTACGGCGCGGGCGGCGCGAGTGAATTCAATGATGTGCTCGGCGCGGGGCTTTACCTTCGTTCACGCCCCGACGTTGACGCGCGGCGCATCGGACTGTGGGGCGGAAGCTATGGCGGATATTTAACGGCGATGGGCTTGGCGCGCGCCTCCGATCTCTTCGCTGCCGGAGTTGATTTTCACGGCGTGCACGATTGGAACGTCGGCATCCGCACGTTCGTGCCGAGCTACAACACTCTGGAGCGAGTGGAAGATGCGCGCCTCGCCTTTCAATCGTCGCCGATGGCAAGTTTAGCGACGTGGCGTTCGCCCGTCCTTCTCATTCACGGAGACGATGACCGCAACGTTTCATTCGCTGAAACCGTGACACTCGCCGAACGCTTACGCGAACGCGGCGTCGAAGTCGAGCAGCTTGTTTTCCCCGACGAGGTGCACAGCTTTCTGCTGCACTCGAATTGGGTGAAAGCGTATCGTGCGACGGGAGATTTCTTTGACCGGAAGTTGAAAGGGCGTTAAAGATAAACTTGTCTTTATCGAAGCGAAACGGTTTCTTGTCGAACGGTTAAGGCTTCGATTCGAGCTTCAGTGACTTCATAACCAATACCGGGTTTCGTCGGCGCACTGATCGTACCCTGCTTGGAAACGATGACCGGAGGATCGATAATATCCTCCGTCCAGTAGCGCGCTGACGCGGAAACATCGCCGGGCAAGGTGAAACCCGGAAGTGTTGACAAGGCAATGTTGTGCGCGCGACCGATGCCGGACTCAAGCATTCCGCCGCACCAGACGGGGACATTATGTGCGAGCGCAAACGCTTGAATTTTTCTTGCCTCGCCATATCCGCCGACGCGGCCGAGTTTGATGTTGATAATGCGACACGCGGAGAGTTCATGCGCTTGGCGCGCGTCCGTGAAAGTAACGATTGATTCATCGAGGCAGAGCGCGGTTTTCAGTTCGCGTTGCAGCTTCGCGTGATCGAGGAGGTCGCCGGGCGCGAGCGGTTGTTCGATCATGAGCAGATCGTAGTCGTCGAGTTGTTTTAGGAGAGAAAAATCTTCGGGGAGACGGTAAGCAGCGTTGGCGTCAACGGAAAGCGTGATCGAAGGAAAGGCGCGACGCACGGCGCGCAGCAGTTCAATATCTTTGCCGGGTTTAATCTTGATTTTGATGCGTTGATAGCCGCTTTCAAGTTCGATCCTGATCTTATCAATCAACGCTTCAGTCGTTGCCTGTAAGCCGATGGAGACGCCGCACCTGATCTGCGTTTGCGTTCCGCCGAGATGTTGCCAGAGCGGGCGTTCGATAAGCCGCGCTTCCAAATCCCAGATGGCCGTTTCCACTCCGGCAATCGCCATCCGATTGCCGCGAACGGGGGCGAGCGCGCGGCTTACTTGCGCGGCTTCTTCAATGCGCGCATGAGCGAGAAGCGGCGCGATGAATTTGGTTGTGATGAGCCATGCCGTGTCAATCGTTTCGTGATTGTAGAACGGCTCTTCCATCGCCACGCATTCGCCGTAGCCGCAAACCCCGCGTGCGTCCGATACGCGCGCGATCATGATGCGCCGCCGCGTGGTGCGCCCGAAGCTCGTTTCAAAAGGCGCGACGAGCGGCATCTCGATCTCGCGCAACTCTAGTTCCTTCAACCGCAAGTTCATTGTGCAAAGAGAAATGCTTTAAGCGCCTTCGACTCTCTGACGCGCATCGAGAAGATAAGCGCCGTAGCGCTGTTCGCCGCGCGTTGAAAGATAAAATTCGGTGACGATGTAGCCTGCCGCCAACGCCTTCGTGAACGCCACTCGCGTCGCTTCGCGCCACTCGCGCGCCAGCGAAAGACGTGTTTGTTCTAATTCGATGATGTTTGTCGGAATCTCGATCAAAATTTGCTCTTCATCAAACGCGGCGGTTGATTCATTGCGGCGCGGTTCGCTATCCGCGCCAAGTTGGACGAGCGGCGCGATGTTCTTGAGATCAAAGAACGAGTCTTTGTCGCGCGCTCCTCGTTCGATTCGGTCTTTAACGCGCTGGCTGTCGAGCGGCCAGTTTACCCAGAGGCGATCCGTGCCATTGCGGTGGAGAAAGCTGGGCGTCGTTTCACCGTAGAAGTTGATGATGTAAGTGTCGGCGAGCACGCCGAGTTTGCTGAAGTTGAAATGAGCGTTGAGGCTTTGCAAGGGGTCAAACGTCCATGTCATGCGCGTGATGCTTTGTCTCAGCGCGCGTTCTCGTTGCGCGAGCTTCAAGCGGCGACCGAGATCGCGGTTGCGATAAGTTTGTTTGACGGCGAGCATGTGTGAGTGATGAATCGTCACACCGCGCTCTAGCCCGACGAAGCCGTAAGCGAAACCGACGAGTTCATCTCTGTCAAACGCGCCGATTAAATGGCCGCCCGCGTGAATCGTGGCGACGAGCTGCATCATCGGCACCACGTCCAAGTCGTTTAAGCCCCACACCTCTTTTTCCAATTGTTCGACGAGGCGTATCTCTGAAACGTGATGAATATCACGGATAATAATCGGGTCGTTCGCTGCCTTTAGCATCTTCGGGAATCTCAACGATAAGCAGGGATCGCAAAAATCATGATACATGCTATTCTTCGGAAAACAATAGCGGAGCAAATTCTATGAGCGATTTACGTTATCCAATCGGACAATTTACGTTTAAGAGTGAGCCGACCGAAAGCGAACGGAAAACTTTCATCGAGCAGATCGCCGAGACGCCAGCGAAACTGCGCGAGGCAATACGCGGCCTGTCGTTAACTCAACTCGACACGCCGTACCGCGAGGGAGGTTGGACGGTGCGCCAAGTGATTCATCATGTGCCTGACAGTCATCTTAATGCTTACACGCGCTTCAAACTCGCTTTGACCGAAGACGAACCCGTGATCAAGCCCTACGACGAAGCGCGTTGGGCGGAACTCGACGACACGCGAACGACGCCAATCGAAACATCGCTTACTCTGCTCGACGCGCTGCACGAGCGATGGGTTCGCTTGCTGCGCGCCCTTTCGAGTGATGATTTCAAACGGGCGTTTCGTCACCCGGATTTGGGCGTCGTCTCGCTCAACAAAAGCGCTGCGCTGTATGCGTGGCACGGCCGTCATCACGTTGCGCACATCACAAGCTTGCGCGAGCGTATGAAGTGGGATTGAGGTTTTGATGAGCTTAGGCAATAGAAGATTCAAGGGACAACGTGGCGGTTGATGCGCGTTGAACGAACTTTGTGCAGATAACATTTTTGGGAACGAGCGCCGGCGTGCCGACGCGGGCGCGCAACGTCGCAGGCCTCGCGCTCCGTCTCCCGCAGCGCGGCGAGTGGTGGCTCTTCGATTGCGGCGAAGGCACGCAGCACCGCATCATCCGAAGCCAGTTAAGTCTCGGCCAATTAACGCGCATCTTCATCACACACCTGCACGGCGATCACATCTTCGGCCTTCCCGGCTTACTTGCCACCGGCAAACTCGCCGCCGGAGGCCGCCGCACACATGTTTACGGCCCCGCCGGACTCGAAGATTACCTTCGCGCCTGCTGGCAACACACGGAAGCGCAAGGCTCGTTTCCCGTCGAAGTCCACACCGTCGAACCCGGCGAAGTTTTTGCGGACGAAGGTTTCATCGTCAGTTGTTTGCCGCTTGTACATCGCGTGCCAACCTTCGGCTACCGCGTCGCGGAGCGCGATCACACGGGCAAGTTTCAGGTCGAAGAAGCCGCGCGGCTCGGCGTTCCTTCGGGGCCGCTCTACGGCAAACTCAAACGAGGCGAGACGATCATCCTGCCGGACGGTCGCCGAATAGACGGCCGTCAACTCGTCGAGCCGATGCAAAGAGGTCGAAAATTCGCTTACTGTTCAGACACCACTTACTGCGATGCGTCCGTCGAACTCGCGCGGGATGCCGACGTACTTGTTCACGAAGCGACCTTCGCGCAGCAAGACGAAGAACTCGCCTGCCGTAGCAAACACTCGACGGCGACGATGGCGGCGCAAGTGGCGCTCGAAGCGCATGCGCAATCCTTAATCCTAACTCACATCAGCCCACGCTACGTGCCCGGAAATCCGATTACGCCCAACGATTTGCTGCAAGAGGCGCGTGCGATCTTTCCAAGAACGGAGATTGCTTACGATTTTTTTAGTATCGAAGTGGCAAGATGCTAATTCATAATGTATATCTAATCGTAAACATCGAGGACTCCATGATAATCACTTCCTTGTGCCCCAATAACTCCTGAGT
>JACDAW010000467.1 GCA_013695245.1 Pyrinomonadaceae bacterium
AGTTAGGTCTCAAGCCTTATTACGCAATCGTGCATCGCGGTTACAAATTCATTCACCTCAACAATTTCATCGGCAACACATGGAACCCTGTCAGCCCAGAGTACAATCGCGGCGCAGGCTCGCTCGGCGAGACGCAACTCAATTGGTTTGAGGCGCAGTTGCGCGAGCGCAAACCCGCTTTCGTCTTCATACATTACCCGCTCATTGACGTTCGCGATACGGAGGTACGCGACTACGGCATTCTTCCCTTACTGAAGCGATACAAGGAAAACATCCAATTCGTCGTCTCCGGTCACAAGCACAAGTGGTACGATTTCGCGCGCACCTTCGGGCCGCAACATTACGTCATGGGTTCGACGCGCTACGACGAAGATGCCTACATGATTGTTGACGTTGATACCAAGCAGGCAACTCACCGCATCATCAACCTCAACCTCGTTGATTGGGCGACCCATTACAGCCAACCCTACCGGCAAAAGGTCAGTTGACGGATTGCATAAGCTCTGAGCGGTATCACCAATCACTCTGCCTTGCTCCGCGACCGGGCGCGTCGCACCTTACCGGAATTCTTTCCAAATTGCGGAGGAGACATCAGTGCAGTTTCCATTCAAACTTCCTACTCAAAAAGAATTTGACGCGGCAGGCTTTGGCGTCAACGCGGTTGACCATCTCATGGTCGTGCCTGAGTATCCAGACCCCAATACAAATACGCAACTGACTAAGTACATGCAAGGGGCAGGCGGGCAAACGGCATCCGCCATCGTCGCGTTGCAACGTCTGGGAAAGCGAACCGCTTACGCCGGGCGCTTCGGCACGGACGCGGAAGGCCACTTTGGTTTGCAGTCGTTGAAGGACGAAGGCGTTGATGTTGAGTTTGCGGAAGTCATAGAAGGCGCGCGCACGCAAGTCGGCATTATCATCATCGAAGCGAAAAGAGGCGAGCGCACCGTGCTATGGAAACGCGACGAGCGCCTTGCTTACGCTATCCAAGATGCGCCCGTTGAATTGGCTGGAAGAGCGCGTGTGCTACACATTGATTCGCATGACCCGTTAGCCTGCGCGTATATGGCGCGAGAAGCGCGAGCGGCGGGCACAATCGTTTCCGCCGATATTGATAACGTCTATGAAGGATTGCCGGAGCTTTTGCCGTTGATTGATGTTCTCATTTCATCCAAAGAATTCCCGCGCCTCTTGACAGGCGTGGAAGACGACCGCGCTGCACTCGCCGAGATTAAAGCGCGCTATGGCTGTGCGCTCGTCGGACTGACGAAGGGCGGGCGCGGCGCAACTGTTCTCTGCGAAGGAGGATTTTTGGAAACGCCTGCTTTTCAAGTGCCCGGCGGGTGCGTTGATACAACCGGCGCAGGCGACGCCTTTCATGGAGGCTTTCTTTATGGCTTATTGCAAGGCGAAGAAATTGAGATGAGTCTCAAGATAGGATGCGCTGTCGCGGCGCTCGGCTGTAGAGCTTTGGGCGCGCGCACCGGGTTGCCGACGCGCGAGGAGTTGATCGCCTTCCTGAAGGGATAAAATCGCGGCGGCGTATCCTTTATCAATTAACGTCAATCCAGTTCAACGTGCGCTCGATGGCTTTGCCCCACCCGGCGTAACCCGCTTCTCGCTGGTCTGCGCTCCAGACAGGTTCCCAACGCTTGCCCGCCTGCCAGTTGCGGCGCATCTCATCCGTATCAGTCCAGAAACCGACGGCTAATCCGGCGGCGTAAGCGGCGCCGAGCGCGGTTGTTTCGGCGACGACGGGACGCACGACGGGCACGCCTAAAACATCCGCTTGCAGTTGCATTAGCGTGTCGTTGACGGTTGCGCCGCCGTCAACTTTTAAGACTTCCAAGCGCACGCCGGAGTCTTTCGTCATCGCATCGAGCACGTCGCGCGTCTGGTAGCAGATGGATTCGAGCGTGGCGCGCGCGAGATGCCCCCTGTCGTTGAAGCGTGAGAGTCCAACGATGCAGCCGCGCGCGTCAGCGCGCCAGTAGGGTGCGAAGAGTCCTGAGAAGGCGGGCACGAAATAGACGCCGCCGTTATCCGCGACGGTGTTGGCGAGCGTCTCGACATCGCTCGCTTGTTTGATGATGCCGAGTTGATCGCGCAGCCATTGAACGGCGGAGCCTGTCACGGCGATTGAGCCTTCGAGCGCATAGACGGAATGTGCTGCGCCGAGTTTGTAGCAAACGGTAGTAAGCAATCCGGCGTGCGACGGCACGATTTCAGCGCCCGTGTTGAGCAGCATGAAGTTGCCCGTGCCGTAAGTGTTCTTGGCTTCGCCGGGCGCGAAGCAGACTTGACCGACGGTTGCGGCTTGCTGGTCGCCCAAGTCGGCGCACAAAGGAATTTCTCCTTTGAACGCTCCGTCGCGTTGCGTCATACCGTAGAAGTTTGCGTCAGAAGAAGGACGAACGGCAGGAAGCATTTGGCGCGGGATGTTAAAGAGCGCAAGCAGTTCGTCATCCCAATCAAGCGTTTCGAGATTGAATAACATCGTGCGGCTGGCGTTGGTAACATCTGTAATGTGCGCGCCGCTTCCCGCGCCGCCGGTCAAGTTCCAGATAATCCACGTGTCTATGTTGCCAAAGACGGCTTCGCCTCGTTCGGCGGCAGCGCGTGCGCCTTTAACGTTATCGAGAATCCATTGAAGCTTGCCGCCTGAGAAATAGGTCGCGGGCGGCAGTCCCGCTTTGCGCCGAATCGTGTCGCCCGCGCCGTCTTGTTCGAGCTTGTGCATTAAGCGGTCGGTGCGCGTGTCTTGCCAGACGATGGCGTTGTAGAGCGGCTCGCCCGTTTTCGGATTCCAGACGACGGTCGTTTCGCGTTGATTGGTGATGCCGACGGCGGCGAGATCACGCGCTGTAAGATTAGCACGGGAGAGCGCGCCCTCAACGGCTTCGCAGGTGCGTTGGTAAATCTCCACCGGATCGTGTTCCACCCAACCCGCTTGAGGCAAAATCTGCTGGTGCTCCAATTGATGGCGCGCGACCTCACGCCCCGCGTGGTCAAAGACCATGAAGCGCGTGCTCGTCGTGCCTTGATCAATTGCGCCGACATATCGAGTCATGTTTCGCTCTTCCTTTCCATATCAGAACCTGATAACGGTGAACAACGCTGCGCCGATGATGCCGCCGATGATCGGCGCAACGACGGGAATCCAGAAATATCCCCAATCTGCCGTTCCTTTGCCCGCAATCGGCAGCACGGCGTAAGCGAGACGCGGTCCCAGATCGCGCGCGGGATTGATCGCATAACCCGTCG
>JACDAW010000473.1 GCA_013695245.1 Pyrinomonadaceae bacterium
TCAATCGTCGTCTCGCCCCTCACTTGCTGTGGCTCGCGCGTCCGGGCGATGCGCTGTTGCTACTGGAGCCTTGGTCTGAACATCTTCAACGCGAAGCACAAAGGCGCGGCATTGAACTGATCTCTCCGGCGCGCCCGGAAGAAGAACACCAGCAAGAACGCATCTTCACACCTTGGGGCTGGACGCCGAGCGCCGTCGCTGTCGGTGAAGCGGTCGAGGCAATTGTGCGGCCGATCCCTTTGAGTATTGTGAAGCGCGTTAATTCAAAGCTCTGGAGTCACAAGCTTGAAGTAGAGCTAGGCATTGCGCAGAAGGGCGCAACCACTGCTTCGACTTTTGAGGAATTAAAAGAAGCGACGGCTCGCGCCTGCCCTCAGCCTGAAGATAAATGGGTGATCAAAAGTCCGTTCGGCTTCGCCGCGCGTGATCGCGTTTTGGGAAGAGGCCCCGTGTTAGAAGAGGCGCAAGCCAAGTGGTCGCGCAGGCGTCTTTCGCAAGGCGCGACGCTCATCTTTCAGCCTTGGCTCGATGTGATTCGTGAATACGGTGTGGTGATGGAGATTTCATCTGACGGCGCGATTGAAATTCACGGCTTCAGCGATTTACAGACCAACGGCGCGGGTACAGCGAAAGGCTATCTGCTCGGTCGTCCGCCCGCTCCGCATCGCGCAATCGAACTTGAAAAGATCGCTCGCTTAGTGGGCGAGCGTCTGTTTAGAGAAGGTTACTACGGCCCCGTCGGCGTTGACGCGCTTGAGCACGCGGGCGGCTTGCATCCGTTGTTGGAGATCAACGCCCGCTACACGATGGGATTCATCGCCGTTGCTGTCGAACGCGCACTCAAACCTACAACGCCCGTCTTCTGGAGCGCAAAATAGAAACGAATATATAGTATGAACAACCTAACGTTATTCTTGACTAAGCAGCTTTAGGACCGGGTTTCTCCTTTTCAAACGCTTCGACATCACTTCGATAGAGCAGCACTCTTCCAAACATCTTTTCAGATTTTAATCTGCCGCGCTGGACAAGTTCATACATCGCAGCGCGCGATACTCCGCGTAACCTTGCCGCCTCCGTAACGGTAATCAGGTCGCCTATATCTTTAACATTACTTTTAGGTTTTTTCTTCATTGATCAATAATTATCTTGACAGTCGCCAAGATGCGCGCTACCTTATCACTCGTCAAGGTAATTTTCAATCTTAATTTGGGAATGGAGCGAAGCTATGCCATACAAAGACCCTGACAAAAGGCGTGAGTATCAGCGCATATATATGCAAAGTTGGTATCAGAAGAATAAAGCAACTCATATTTCATACGTGAGGAACAGAGACTTGAAAATCCAACTTTGGTTTAGGGAGTATAAGAGTTCTCTTAGCTGTGAAAATTGCGGAGAAGATCATCCTGCATGTCTAGACTTCCACCATATTGATCCGCGTGAAAAGAAATTTTCAGTAAGCACTCGTCGTGACCGTCCAAAGTTTGGAAGCGCTTAAGGCGGAGATCGCTAAGTGCCGCGTACTGTGCTCGAATTGCCATCGTAAAAAACATTGGGAAGAACGGGCGCAGCGGAGAGATGTAGCGAAGCAAACGTATGAGACGAAAGGGCGATGAATATGTTTACCACCCTTCCACCTTCGCAGATTTTAATAGCGGGGGGGAGACTCGAACTCCCGACCTTGAGGTTATGAATCTCACGCTCTAACCGGCTGAGCTACCCCGCCACAAAGAAGTGAAACGATTATTATAAAGACGCGACGGCAAAGGTCAAGCGCGGTTAAATGATTGCCTAGTGTCCTAGTTTGGCTTTTTGAGCCGCATAAACAAAGCGTGAGAATTTCAAACTGGGACACTACTAATGATTGGGATGAGCGTAAAGCTTATTTGCGCGTCGCCGTCTTGAGCGCGTATCATCGAATCTTACCGATACGTTTCTTGACGCGAGGTTTGTGATGTCTGATCTGATTCATCGTCCGCGACGGTTGCGGCAAAGTTCCGGTTTGCGTGCGCTTGTACGCGAGACGCGGCTCGTGTCGGAGTGTTTTGTGTTGCCGCTTTTCGTGTGTCCGGGCGAGGGCGTGCGCCGCGAAATAAATTCGATGCCGGGTGTCTATAATCTTTCGGTGGATGAAGCGGCGCGCGAAGCTGCTTCCGCTTACGACGCGGGTGTGCGGGCGTTGATTCTCTTCGGTTTGCCGGAGACGAAAGACGAGACGGCGTCCGGCGCTTATGCGCGTGATGGGATTGTGCAGCAGGCCGTTCGCGCCGTGCGCCGCGCCGCGCCGGAGATGACGATCATCACGGATACGTGCCTTTGTGAATACACGACGCACGGGCATTGCGGCGTGGTGCGTGAAGGCGAAATTTTAAACGATGAATCGCTGGAGCTTTTGGCGCGCACAGCCGTCAGCCAAGCCGAAGCGGGCGCAGACATCGTTGCTCCGTCAGCGATGATGGACGGTCAGGTCGGGGCGATCCGCGCCGCGCTCGATGCGTCCCGCTTGGAACACGTCGCCGTTATGTCTTATGCGGTGAAATACGCTTCGGCGTTTTACGGCCCCTTCCGCGAAGCGGCGGCGAGCGCGCCCGCGTTTGGCGACCGCCGTTCGTATCAGATGGATATCGGCAACAGCCGCGAGGCTTTGCGCGAAGCCGAACTCGATTACGCCGAGGGCGCAGATATTCTGATGGTAAAGCCTGCGAGCGTCTGTTTAGACGTGTTGCGGAGCGTGCGCGACCGTTACGATCTGCCCGTCGCGGCATACCACGTTTCAGGCGAGTATGCGATGATTAAAGCGGCCGCCGCGCGCGGCTGGATCGACGAGCGACGAGCGATGATCGAGACTTTGACAAGCATTCGCCGCGCCGGAGCCGACATCATCATCACTTATTACGCGCGCGAAGCGATCAACGCGCTAAAGAACGGCGAGTTTTAACTTTTTAGACACGGAGAGAGATGGCAGTAGCGCGAACGTGCGTCGCCGCGCGCAACAAGATGGGCT
>JACDAW010000311.1 GCA_013695245.1 Pyrinomonadaceae bacterium
CATCTGTAAGTTTGAAGAGATCGGCTTCAAATTTCGGAAGTTGCCCGGTGCCGAAAAGCGACTCGGCGTTGACGATGAAAGGCGGGAGGGTTTCCGTGTAGCCGTGCTCGCGCGTGTGCGTGTCGAGCATAAAGTTGATGAGCGCGCGTTCTAACTTTGCGCCCGCGCCGTTTAAAATCGCAAAGCGCGCGCCCGTGATCTTCGTCGCGCGTTCCAAGTCGAGAATCCCCAAGCGTGTTCCGAGTTCGACGTGATCTTGTGGGGTGAAATCGAACGCGGGCGGAGCACCCCAACGACGCACTTCTGCGTTTGCCGCTTCATCAATGCCGATGGGCACGCTCGCGTGCGGGACGTTCGGAATCGTAGAAAGAATTTCGCGCATCTGCGCTTCCGCTTCGTCGCGCTTGCTGTCAAGCGCGGCGATCCTTTCCTTCAACTGCCCGACTGCGCCGCGTCTCCTTTCGGCTTCTTCCTTTTCCCCTTCCTTCATTAACGCGCCGATCTCGCGGCTTGCTGTGTTACGCTCGGCATTCAAGTTGTCCGATTCAGCGATAACGCGGCGACGCTCGGCATCAATGCGCGCGAAATCTTCGAGCGCGGCAAGAGGGAAACGTCGCGCTTCGAGCGCGGCGCGCACTGCCTCAAGATTTTCGCGGACATAAGTTAAATCAAGCATTTGCTGTGAGCCTTTGAAGTGTGTTAGATAGTCGCCTTCCGTAGAGTCTAAGGAGACGAAAACCGTCACGCTAGACGAGTCTGCGCAAGACTGTCAAGTTGCCGATTTCGTTTCGCACAAGATTTAAGTTTAGCTTTAGAAACGGTAAATATAAATTCGAGACCAAAGGGTTATGCCGCAGAAAATTCGTAAAGCCGTATTTCCCGCCGCCGGACTTGGAACAAGGCTTCTTCCCGCGACAAAGGCGATGCCGAAAGAGATGCTGACGCTTGTCGATAAACCGCTTATTCAATACGTCGTCGAGGAGGCGGCAGCGAGCGGTGTTGAATCGATCCTTATCGTCACGGGACGCGGCAAGGCGGCGATGGAAGATCATTTCGACGTTTCGTTTGAGCTTGAACAACTTTTGCGCGAGCGCGGCAAGGAGAATTTGCTTAAAGTGGCGCGCGGCGTGTCTGAGATCGCGCGCATCAGCTACACGCGGCAGCGCGAAGCTCTCGGACTCGGCCACGCCATTTATCAAGGGCGCGATTTCGTCGAAGACGAGCCGTTCGCCGTGATGCTCGCCGACGACATCGTTGACGCTGAACGCCCTGCGCTCCGGCAGATGATCGACGTTTATGAAAAATACGACGCGCCCGTTCTCGGCACGATGCGCGTTGAAGGTGAAGCTATTTCGCGCTTCGGCGTGATCGACGCGGAAGAGGTTGAGCCGGGCGTTTACAAAATCCGCGACATGGTTGAGAAGCCTAAGTTTGAAGATGCACCAAGCGACCTTGCGATCATCGGGCGGTACATATTGACGCCAGACATTTTCGATGAAATCGAACGCACAAAGCCGGGCGCGGGCGGCGAAATTCAGATCACAGATGCAATGCGCAAGCTTTTGCAGAAGCGACCGTTTTACGCCATGAGACTCGAAGGCACGCGCCACGACGCGGGCGATAAACTCGGCTTCCTCGTCGCAACCGTTGAGTTTGCCTTGAAGCGCCCCGATCTTGCGCCGCAGTTTGCGAAGTATCTTCGTAACTTAAAACTAAATTAGTAGTCGCGCATCTCACGCGCGGGAGGTGATCGTTTAACGACGAATCGCAAACATTTTCAGGTCGCGCCGCCATCGTCACGGGCGCAACGCGCGGCATCGGTCGCGCCATCGCTTTAGAACTCGCGCGGCGCGGCGCGAACGTAGCTTTCAATTACGCGCGGAGCGCGGAAGCGGCCGATTCTTTAGTCGTAGAGATCGAAGCGTTAGGCGTGCAGGCTTTGTCAGCACAATGCGACGTGGCACAGACGGACGCGGCGACTGCAATGGTCAAAAACGTGAAAGACAAGTTTGGACGCATAGATTTTCTTGTTAACAACGCAGGGATCACGCGCGACGGTCTTGTGCTGCGGATGAAGGAAGAAGATTGGGACGCGGTGCTTGACACCAATCTTAAGGGCGCGTGGAATTTTTCGCGCGCCGCATTACGCTTTATGCTGCGGCAAGAGGATGGCGGCTCGATCTTAAATATCTCCTCGATTAGCGGAGTCGCAGGCATGGCCGGGCAATCAAATTATTCCGCATCGAAAGCCGGATTGTTCGGTTTAACAAAGGCATTGGCGCGCGAAGTGGCGAGTCGCAAAGTGACGGTCAACGCGCTCGCGCTCGGACTTGTCGCCACCGATATGAGCGAAGCGCTCGA
>JACDAW010000313.1 GCA_013695245.1 Pyrinomonadaceae bacterium
GCGAGCGCTGTTTACGGCAGCACAGCGATTCCCGTCGTGGGTAGAATTGAGCAGATAAAGAGGACTTTTGATGCTTGTTGCTCTTAACGAGAGAACGACTGGAGCAGAAAGATGGACGAAGGTGTCAGCAAAGTTGCCGATGTTCTCATGGATGAAAGAGATCATCAACAACAGTTGCGGCTATTTGATTTGTGAACATCATCGCGGCTTGAAAACTAGAAGGCAGCGGGCGAAGGCGGCGATCAAGCTGCTCTGAATCTGCCGAGAAGGAATTTAAGCACGCTTGCCGATTTCGCTTTTTCGTTCTTTTCAAATTCGCAAGATTCAGCGACTTGAGACAGCTCAACTCTCAACAGTTTTCGGCCACGGCTTAGTCGTGACATCACCGTTCCCATCGGAATCACCAACATCGCGGCGATCTCTTTGTATGAGAACTCCTCAACGTCAGCCAGCAGCAACACTTGACGGTAACACAGGGGGACTCGCTCAAGGCTCGACAAAATCTCGGCGTTGCTCAAACGCTCCCGCACAGATGGTTCATACGTTAATGCCTCCAGCGCCTTTTCGCTATTTCCAATGAATTTGAAACGGCTCTTCTTGCAGCGATGATGTTTGAACTTGTGGGAAAGAATTTTGAACAGCCACGCCCGGCAGTTGGTTCCGAGTTCAAAGCAATGAAAAGATTTCCACGCTTGCATATAAACTTCTTGCATCAAGTCTTCGGCTTCCGAGCGGCTTTCCGTGAGTCTCACGGCGGTGCGAAAAAGCTCGCTCAAGTGCGGCAAAGCTTCTGCCTCGAAATCCTCCGCGCTGTTTTTATTAAAGGTCGGCATCAAACCCTCCCGGCCCAGCGAAACCACTGCACGTCGCGTTACAACGTGAGATGTGTCTTCTGTAAACATTTGATTTCGCAGCTTATATCACAGGAGGGAGATGAAGCATATGTCATCCGGCTGACATTATCTTACGTCGTTAGGCTGACATATAACCTTGTTGTTCGTTGCAGAGTTTGGGCGGGTTAAAGTTGAAAATTCCCTAAACTACGGCGCAATACTGTTAAGAAGATGCTTGCCGACGGGCAGACAGACAAGATTATGCGACCGGCTTGAAAGGCGACTGATTGAAGAAACGTCAAGCGTTACCTTGCGCCGGAGAGAAAGATTAAACGAGCAGACGCTCAAATTCTTCTTTGACGATCCCGTAACATTTGCAAGCGACGGACTCTAAACCGGGACGGTCGAGGATGTTGACTTTGCCGCGCACGTAGCTGATTAAACCCGCATTCTGAAAGCGGCTGGCAGCATCGGAGACGCTCGGTCGCCGCGCACCCAACATATACGCGACGAACTCTTGCGTGAGCGGGAATTCGTTTGATGGAGCGCGGTCGTGCGTCATCAACAACCAGCGCGCGAGCCGCTCCTCCAGCGAGTGAATACGATTGCAAACGGCCGTTTGAGAGATTTGCGTCATGAGCGCCTGCGTGTAACGCAGCAAAGAGCTTTGCAGTGCACCGCCCCGCGCAAACTCTTCTTTGAGCGTCTCCGCGCTCATCCTCGTGGCGTTGCCCGCGATCTGCACTATCGCGCGATTGTTCGTCGTCATGCCTCCGAGAAAAGCGGCGGCGCCCACCATGCCTTCACTGCCAATAACGCCAATCTCAATCATCGCCTCTTCTCCGCTCGTCGAAATCAAAGAGATCATGCAATCGTTCGGAAAATAAACGTCAGAGATCAATTTATTGGGTTCGTAAAGAATTTGATTCAGTGAAAGTGAAACGTTCTCAAAATCAACTTTGAGACGCTTGTATTCTTGCTTCGGCAGGGCAGCAAGCAAACGATTTTGAATCGCTGCCTTTGGTAGAGCGGCAAGCAAATGGTTTTGCACCGCTACGTGGGAATTTTCGGATATAGTCATCACGTTATCCTCGATGTCAGTCGCGTTTAAAAAAGCAGACGGCACAAGGAGGAAGTCCGTGAGCGCGGCTCATTCCGAATGTCGAAAGATGAAGTTTTCCAAAGAACAATCTGAGACAGTATAGCTTATCACTAAGCTGAAATTTAATAGCATACAGACAAATATTCGCAACTAACTTTGTCTGCCTTCGTAAGCATAAAGGTCGCCGACGCCTTGCCATCTGTGCCGGTTGAATCAAATGAAATGATTGGTAGTTGGCGTCGCACAGCGTTTTGCCCTCGCTCTTTCAGTTGAGCATCACCGGAAATAGCGCTTACTTAAATGAAGCCCTGACTGCTCGTTTTTTATTCCCGATCTGTAATCCAAGAATGTCATTGTGCGCCCATCCTAATCTTGCGCAGACTTTTTATTCGAAAGGTAGATGGCGAGCGCGTCCGCCTTAACAACGAGCGGACGATTGCGTTCGTAGCGCACAAGTCCTGCGCGGCGCAGACGCCCCATCGTGATCGTCACTTGCTGGCGACTCATCGCCGCCATGCGTGCTAACTCTTCGTGCGTCACCGACAGCTTCACTTCCTCACTCTGTCCGTCGCTCCTGCCGCTTCGCGCCGACGCAAGGTGAAGCAACAACATACCGAGTCGCTCTTCAGCTCCGCGATAAGAGAGAATTTCAATGCGGCGCTCGGCATGTGCGAGCCGGATGCAGAAGGTGAACAAGAAAGCCGCGAGCACATCGCGGTTTTGCTGCAAATAATTTACGAAGTCGGTAAGATTGACTTCGACGATCTCGCTTTCAACTGTCGCGCGCGCCGTCGTGCGACGATAGGCGTGATCGCCTCCGCAGAAACAGAGTTCGCCGAACGGCTCGCGTGGTTCGATCACACTAAGCACGATTTCATGTCCGTCCACACTGCTTGCGATGATGGCGATTTGTCCGCGCGCCAAGAAGTAAATTCGGTCTGAACGGTCTTCGGGCTGCCACACGTCCGCGCCGTGCCGGAAACGTCGCGTCTGTCCGAGCGAACCGTCGCGCGGCAGGTGATCGAGTGTTAATGCGGTGAGCACACGGCAATCGTCGTGTTCCCCGTGCGGGAATTCCGGCTCGTATTTTTTCAGCGTTTCATCGCTCATTAAAGCCAATCTTCAGCGTATATGTTTTAGCGAACCGCTTCTTTCACTTATCGAACTCTTCGTGCTACAACGTGCGTCTTTCCCGAAATGCGCTTTGCGAAGCTGCTGCCTGTAACAAAGCCCTTAACCGCTCGACGAACTCAGGGCGCACTCGCGCGTCCGGCGCGTTTCTACACGCCGCGCGCAACCTTTCGCGCAAATTACGGCCGACGACAAGTTCGCGTTGGCACGCGGCGCAAGATTCAAGGTGTTCGAGCATATTATGATTGATAATCCTCATCAACTCATCGCTGGGAAACGAGTCGGCGATGTCACGAAACTCGCAGCATTGCATCGCGCTCATTTTTATCCCTACGACCTTACGACAAAAGTTTCAGTGATCTTTTGCTAACGCATTTCGTTATCGTACCTGACATCAGTGTATGCCGAATAAGCTCGAATTATTCCCGCTATTCAATTTACCGCACCGCAACACGCCCACTTTCAAGGCGCTTATGCTTCCAAGTTGTTGATGAAATCACGCACGGAGGGAGCGAGGTTGGAAGCAACTTGAAGATTGTCACCCGCTCCTAGATTAGACACGATAAAGGCGAGGTGCGAGTCGGTTTCAAAACCCGCGACTTCAAAATCACGCAATCGTCCCTGATATAGCGGCACCCCGGACGGCAGCGAGGCAGCGGTGTTGCCTCTACCCGCGAAGGATTCGCCGTCCTTTCGAGTGATGACTAGCGAGAGAATCGTCTCGCCATCTCTTAAAATGAGATGAACGAATTCGCGTTCGCCGTATGCGCAGTGATGCGCAGCAACAACCTCGTATTCTGCTCCCGCTCTCTCTTTCACTATCGGCACTAAATTGCTGTAGTCCGCTCCAAGCTGGTGCGCCATCTCTTCAAAGGTGGAATGCTCGTTGGCGAAGCCCGACTTGAGCGCGCAATGAATGTGGTCGCCGAGTCCGATGTCAAATAACTCGCTTGCCTGTGCGGAGAGAGCACGGTCGGAACTCGCTTCGTGATTTGCGCTTGAAACTTGCTGATGATGCAACGACGAATAGATTCCCCACGCGCCCACACACAACACGGCAAGAACGGGAACAGCAGCGAAAGCCAAACGCCTCTGTGCAAACGGCGCATTGACCTTCTGTTGATTTGCGCGAATTTGATTCTGAATTTTTAGCCGCAAGGCGTCGGGCGTAGTTTCACTTTGCACGGCGCGTTGCAAAAGGTTCTTAACGCGCATGTGCGCCTCTGCTGTTTCAGCACACTCGGCGCAACGCTGCAAGTGATCGCCGATTTCGGCGCGCACGGCAGCAGAAGGCTCGCCATCAGAATATGCGTCGAGAAGGTTTCTCACTTGTTCACAAGTCACCGCTTCCCTCTTGTTCACCATCAACCCCTTACTTATCTTTCTCAGTTCTCAATTCGGCGAATCGAGCCGGTTATTCCCTCAACAATTCTTGGCCGTGACACCGATGCGGCTTACCGTGGCCTCCGGTGTTTTTAATATAGCCCCTATTTCCTCAATAGAAAAATCCTGAACGCCATCACAATTTTTTCTTGCCTTCAAAGCGCGGCGGGAATAAATTTTAACGAAGCGTGCTTACACAAAGCGGAATCTTATATACGATGAGGAATGATTTTATGAACAGCAACAACGAACCGCGCCCCAAAGCCGAAGACATTCCGGGACAAAAACTTCCTTACCCGGCAAAGCAGTCCGACATGAATCCGCCGCCGGACAGCGATCTATCGAACTACAAAGCGGCGGGCAAGCTCAAAGGCAAAGTCGCTTTGATCACCGGCGGCGATTCCGGCATCGGGCGCGCAGTTGCGATTGCTTTTGCGATGGAAGGAGCAAGCGTAGGCATTCTCTACAACGAAAACGATTCGGATGCTGAAGAGACGCGCCGCATGGTCGAAGAAAAAGGCGGACGCTGCCTCGTGCTTAAACACGACGTGCGCGACTCAAAGGCGTGCAACGCGGCCGTCGCGCAAATCGTTGGAGAATTCGGCGGCTTAAACATCCTCGTCAACAACGCCGCCTACCAGATGGCGCAGAAGAAATTTGAGGACATTACGGAAGAGCAATTTCGTCGCACGTTTGAGACGAATATCTTCGGCTACTTCTTTATGGCGCAAGCCGCGCTGCCTCATCTATCGGAAGGCGACTCGATCATCAACACGGGCAGCATCGTCGGCATCACGGGCATTCCCATTCTCGTTGATTACTCGGCGTCAAAGGGCGCGATTCACTCGTTCACCAAATCCCTTGCGATGAGTTTGGGCGAGCGCGGCATTCGCGTTAACTGCGTTGTGCCGGGGCCCGTCTGGACGCCGAACATTCCGGCGACGATGCCAAAGGAAGAAGTCGAAAACTTCGGGCATGAAGTCGTCTTGAAGCGTCCCGGTCAGCCCGAAGAACTCGCGCCCGCTTATGTGATGCTGGCTTCCGAAGACGGAAGTTTTATGACGGGCAGCCTCGTCGAAGTCACCGGCGGCAAACTTGGATAAAAGATTTATGAAGACTTACCCGCCCGGCACTGTGCGCGCGCTGCTTGACAGCGACATGGTTACGCCGCAGACGCGCGAGGCGCTGCGCGCCCGTCTGTCGGCGGATGAATCCTACGACGAGCCGAGTTTCCTCGATGTCGATCTTTTTCTTACGCTGCGCGCCGCCTGCGCGCGTCTCATACCGCAACCCGAATCAGCGAAGCCGATTGACTGCGCGAGCGCCATTGATAAGCGCTTGGCTAACGGCGAGGGCGACGGTTGGCGTTACGACGCGCTGCCCGCAGACGGCGAAACTTTCCGGCGCGGTCTGCGCGGACTCGACGAAGCAGCGCGGGCGAAATTCAGTTTCTCTTTTCACCAACTCGACGACGCACGGCAAGATGAACTCCTGCTTGCCGTGCAACGCGGGGATGTGAAAGGCGGAGTGTGGGAAACGCTTTCCGCGAATCTTTTCTTTGAAGAACTGTTGGCTGCCGCGACCGAGATTTACTACAGTCACCCGCTCGCGCAAGAGTTGATCGGCTACGCAGGGATGGCTGACGCGCACGGCTGGCAGGCGATAGGTCTCGATCAACTCGAAGCGTGGGAGCCGCGCGCGTCGGAGGATACGAGTGATTGAGCGCCATCAGCCATTGCCGGAAGGCGCAGCATCTGAGATCAATGAACCGCGCACGGGACAAGCGCCGGATTTGCACGGACGCCCGCTCCCGATGCGTCAATACTCAGTAAGCGAGACGGTGGATGCAGTCGTCGTCGGCACGGGCGCGGGCGGCGCGCCGCTTCTGGCGCGTCTTGCCGCCGCAGGCTTGCGCGTCGTCGCGCTCGAAGCAGGAAAGCACTGGTCGCCCGCGCGCGACTTCGTCACTGACGAGGTGGCGCAGTCAAAACTTTTCTGGAACGATGAGCGTTTGAGCGCGGGTGGCGATCCGCTCGCATTCGGGCGCAACAATTCCGGCACAGGCGTTGGCGGCTCAACACTTCACTACACGGCTTACACGCCGCGCGTGCAGCCGGATGATCTGCGCCTCCATACAGAGTTCGGCGTCGGAGTCAATTGGCCGCTTTCTTACGAAGACCTTGAACCGTACTACGATGAACTTGAACGCTTTCTCGGCGTCTCAGGCCCGACGCCGTACCCGTGGGGGCCCGCGCGCAATTCGGCTTACCCGCTCGCGCCGCTTCCCTTAAACGGCGCAGCGCAATTGATGCAGCGCGGATGCAATACGCTCGGCATTCGCACTTCGCCAGCCGCCAATGCCGCGCTCTCAGGTCTCTATTATCAAGAGGGAGTCGGGTGGCGCGCGGCGTGTTCAAATCGCGGATTTTGCCAAGCCGGATGCACGACTGGAGCAAAGGCGAGCATGGATGTCACCTACGTTCCGCTTGCCGTTCATTACGGTGCAGAAGTGCGCGCCGAAAGTTTCGTTACACGCTTTGAGCGCGACTCATCGGGTTGCATTACTGAAGTTATCTACATGCGCGAAGGACGTGAAGAACGTCAACGCTGTCACAGAGTTTTCTTATGCGCCGGAGCGATTGAAACGCCGCGCTTGCTCTTGCTTAACGATCTCGCTAATTCGAGCGGGCAAGTCGGCAAAAACTTTATGGCGCATACGGGCATTCAAGTATGGGGACGATTCGAGGAAGACGTGCGCCCGTATAAAGGCATTCCCGGCGCGCTCATTTCCGAAGACACGCATCGCCCGCCGGATGCCGACTTTGCCGGAGGTTATCTTCTGCAATCAATCGGCGTGATGCCCGTTACCTACGCCGCACAGGTCGCGCGCGGGCGTGGATTGTGGGGCACGGAGTTGCGCGAGCACATGCGTGGCTACAACCACACCGCAGGCATCAACATTCTCGGCGACTGTTTGCCCTATGAGCACAGCTATCTTGAACTCTCCGACGAACCGGACGCGCGCGGGCTTCCGAAGCCGCGCATTCATTTCACGAACGGCGAGAACGAACAGCGTTTGAACGCTCACGCGGAAAAACTGATGCGCGAGATTTGGGCGACGGCGGGCGCGCATGACATCTGGGCTTTCCCGCGCAACGCGCACATCATCGGCACGTGCCGCATGGGAACAAATTCCGATACTGCGGTTGTCAACAACGAAGGGCGCACTTTCGACGTGCCGAACCTGTACATTTCAGACAACTCGACTTTCCCAAGCGCGCTAAGTTGTAATCCCGCGCTCACGATTATGGCGCTATCTTTGCGCACCGCCGATTGCTTTCTTGAACGAGCGCGACGTATGGAGAATTAAATGGCGAAACGAAAAAACGGCGGATTCCTTGGAATCGTCAAGCGCGAACGCGGCGACGGCGACTACGCGGGCGATCAGCATGGCGGCGCATCCGGCACAGTCGGTTCAGGGCTGCCCGATGGCTTTCCCGGCAATTTCATGTTTGCCACCGGCATCGAATGTTCCTACCCGATGATCCGGCACGGACACTTGCGCCGCGACCAACTCAAAGAGTGCGGGCATTACGATCACTGGAAAGACGATCTGCGCCTTGTGCAAGAACTAGGACTTAAAGTGCTGCGCTACGGCTTACCCTATTACAAAATTCACCGCAGCCCCGGCGAGTACGAATGGGATTTCGCCGACGCAGTGATGAATGAGATGCAGCGTCTTAACATCACGCCGATTCTTGATCTGCTGCACTTCGGCGTGCCCTCTTGGATCGGCGACTTCCAGAATCCCGAACTGCCCGTTCACTTCGCCGAGTACGCCGACGCGATTGCCACACGCTATCCTTGGGTGCGTTATTACACGCCCGTCAACGAGATTTACGTCACCGCGAAGATGAGCGCGAAAGAGGGTTTATGGAACGAGCAACTCAAAGACGATAAAGCGTTCGTCACCGCGCTTAAGCACGCGGTCGCCGCGAGCATTCTCGCCACACATGCAATCGCGCAACGCCGCCCGGACTGTGTCATCGTGCAATCGGAATCCGCCGAGTATATGCACGAAGCAAGAGCCGAACAGTCGCCAAAAGTCGCACTTGAAAACAAACAGCGCCTTCTGTCGCTCGATCTTCTGTACGCGCATCAACCGGATGCGGATGTCTACCAGTACATGATGGATAACGGGATGACGCGCGAAGAGTACGAGTGGTTTATGGCGGGCGAACCTCCCGGCTATCAGATCATGGGCAATGATTATTATGGGCGCAACGAAAAGATTCTGCTGCCCGATGGAAGCATCAGCACGGGCGAGGACGTGATGGGATGGTATCTGATTACGAAAGAGTATTACGAGCGTTATAAGAAACCTGTGATGCACACGGAAACGAATCACTTTGATCCGAAGGAAGCGTCCAATTGGTTGTGGAAGCAGTGGGTTAACGTGCTCAGGATGCGCAAGGACGGCGTGCCCGTTCTCGGCTTCACTTGGTATAGCCTGATTGACCAGATTGATTGGGACTCGGCGCTCGGTAAAAAGCGCGGGCACGTCAACGAGTGCGGACTATTCGACTTGAAGCGCAAGATTCGCCCGGTCGGAAACGCTTACCGAATGCTACTTGAAGAGTTTGGTCAGATCACGATTGTCCCGCATGGCGAAGTCTTTGAAGTAACGGATCGTCCGGCGCGGCTTAAAGTCGAAGTCTTAGCGATGAAGTATCTCGTCAACGGAACTGTTGTGCATGTAGTTGAAAGAGATGCGGGCGGCGGAAGCATCAATGAATCCCGTCCTGCTCTCATTTTTCTACATCACTTCGGCGGCTCGTCGCGCGCGTGGCGCGAAGTCACCGCACGTCTCGCGCGCGATTACATTTGCATCGTGCCGGACTTGCGCGGATTCGGCGAATCGACGAGTGACGATCTATCCGAAGCCGATTACATGCTTGAAGGTTACGCTGACGACATCGCCGCTTTGATCGATCAATTCGGAGT
>JACDAW010000314.1 GCA_013695245.1 Pyrinomonadaceae bacterium
GCAACAATCCGGCGTAAGCAAAAACCGGATAAGGGATACCGTCAGAAGGAACGCGCGCCAGTCTCCCCAGAAAGATCGTGAAGATAAGCGTCGTCAAGAGCGGCTGCATCACTACCCACGCCACGCCAAGAACCGTCTGTTTGTAACGCACCTTAATATCTCGCCACGCGAGGAAGTAGAGCAATTCGCGGTAAACCCAGAGGTCACGAAGATCGAGCGTAACCCACCCCTCGCTTGGCTCGATCACGACTAAAGGTTGTTCGGGCAGCGACGACACGCGCGGCGACGGCGACTCTACCTTAGCAGTTAAACCGCTTCGTGTTGCGGCAGGCGCTTCGAGCACTCCCGCGTCCTTTTCAGCAGCTAAACTCATTTACCTCTTATGTTCAAAGATTGAACAGTTCCCCCTATCACGGAATTTAAAAATATATACATACGACTTCAGCAGGCTTCTAACAAACATGCCTAGAGCGAAATTCCACTAAACAATAAAGAGTGATCGATTATGCTTTGGCGTCAGAAGCAATTTGGTCGGCCGTTTCGTCCTCATTGTAATAAGACGAATGATAGTAACTTTGATAGTAGTGATAGTCATGAGATTGCAGATCGACGTTATTCAAAATAACGCCGAAAATCTTCGCACCAACATCAAGCAGGAGCTGTCGTGAACGTCGGGCAACGTCGCGCGAACTCTTGCCGCCGTGCAGAACTAACAACACACCGTCCACCATTGTCGAGATCAGCACGCCGTCGGTGAAAGAGGCAATCGGTGGTGAATCGACAACGATGTGGGTGTAATTGGCTTCGAGGACGCTAAACAGACGGCGCATCTGCTCAGAGCCGATCAGTTCCGCCGGATTGGGCGGCACAGGTCCCGACGTAAGCAGATGCATCCCACTCGCCTCGTGCTTCCCGACTACTTCAAGCATCTCCGCTTCGCTCATCTCGGTCGAGAGAAGCGCGCTCAGACCGCGACTGTTATCAACCTCGAAGATCGAGTGCAGGCGCGGGCGTCGCATGTCGGCATCAATAATAAGTACTTTAGCTCCGGTCTGCGCGAGGCTGAGCGCCGTGTTGACGGCCGTAGTCGTTTTTCCTTCCGACGGAAGGCTGGACGTGACAAGCAACGTCTTTGGAGCGCGTCCCGCCGTAGATAACAACACGGAAGTGCGTAACTGGCGGTAAGCTTCAGCCAGCGAAGAGCGATTATCTGCGTGCAGCAACAGCGTAGGACTCGCGTTGCGCTCCTGCAAGGCTGAAGCACCGCTGCCCGGCATCAAACGACGACGCGTTCCACTGCCAACCGCAGGAATAACGGCAAGCGCGGGCAGATGCAACATCTTCTCTACATCTTCAACCGACCGAATCGTGTCGTCCAAGTACTCTAAGAAAAGCGCGAGCGCGACGCCGAGCGCGATGGAAAGTACAAAAGCCAAGAAAATAGATTGCATTCGTTTTGGACCGACGGGCGCATCGGGCGCAAGCCCGTAATCAACGACAAGAATGTTGTTGGGCGTCCCGGCCAGAATGACATCGTTCTCTTTTGAGCGCTGCAGTAAGCCGTTCAACAAATTGCGGTAAGTGGCGATCTCTTGCTCGATAATACGATATTGAATCGCCGCCTCGTTTAAGTTCACTGTCGCGGACTTCTGGCGCTCGAAGTCCGCTCGCGCAGCCGCTTCGCGCGCCCGCGCTTTCCGCAAATCTGTTTCCGCGTTCGTTAGCAATATGTTTGTCGCCCGCCCACGCACCTGCTCTGCGCGCCGCTCAAGCAAAGCGATCTGCTCATCAACCGCTTTAACCTGCGGCCACTCCTCCGTGTAATCAAACAAAAGCTCGGCACGGCGCTGTCTTAGCTTGCTCAGTTCGCTTTCGACTTCGTTGAGTTGCGCGTTACCGCCCAAGGCTTGCGCACTAACTGCGTCGGGTCGGTTGGTAATGGTGTTATAAACCGCCTCCGCTCGCTTGCGATCATTCTCCGCCTCGATCAACTGGGTATTTAACGCGGCGAGGCGCGCAACTACGATGTTCTGCGTGTCATTTGCGATTGACAGAATTTCATTGCCTCTAGCATATGCCTGCAAGCGCTCTTCGCCATTGCGGATTTTGGATTGCAGTTCGGCGATGCGCCTGTCAAGAAACTCTCCCGTCGTGACGGTGTTGGTGGTGCGCCGTTCTTTATTCTGCACGACGAAAGCATCCGCAATGGCGTTGACGACTTTGGCGGCGACCTGCGGATCGGAGTGCTTGAAGTTAATATCAATAAGGCGCGTGTCGCGGTTTTGCAGGCGCGACTCTTTAACGGGGTCAACCTGAAGGTTAGCTTGTATCGCGCCGACGTAAGGGGCAAGCCGCCGCGATTCCGCCAGATCGCCCTGTGAAGTCGCCGGCGCAACGGAATCAACGAGCGGCACGTCACCTGTCGTCGCATCGCCCGGTTTCTTTTGTTCTCTGCCGCCGATACCGAACATGCGCTGCAAATCTTGCCAGATCGAGCGGCTTTGCGCGGCGCGTGTGCTGTTGAAAGCCGGATCATTTTCGAGGTTGAGAGTTTTAACGACGCGCCGCAGCAATCCGGGACCGGTTAGGATTTGCAACTGCGTATTGAAATAAGCTGGATCGCTCGAACCGCCGACGATGACCGCACTCGCCGCCCCCAATGCTTGAGCGTTCTCCAAATTCACCTGTACACGCGCCTGTGCCTGATAAATATCCGGCTTACGCGCCATATAGATCGCCGCTAGCATGGTGACGAACAGAGTGATGCCGATGACCAACCACAAGTGCTTGCGCACGGCGCGCCAGTAATCGCGCAAATGCGTTTCATCTTGAGTCCTGTTCTCTAAAATATAACTTCCGCCGGATGGCGGCAGTGAGGTCACTTCAACTGATCTTTGAAGACTGTGAGATTCTGAGATGCCCTCAATTAAATCGCTATGTGCTTTCATCCAATCACCTAAGGCTTTAGATTAAGTATGTATAATTTAAGGGTTAGCAATAAGCCTTACACATTACCGATGAGGAAATTTCTTGAACTAAAGTTTTCAATTTTTGCTTTGTCGGATTATCATGTTGTGCTTACTAGCAAGCCGAAAATTTTACAAAGCAGAAACAGCAGGCGCATTATTAACGATTATTCAAGTTATTGCAACTCTCTGAGGGATAAGATTTTGTGTGTTTCCGGCAGGTTAGTCTGTGCTTGCTTTACATCTAGATTTATTTGAATAAGTTCGTCATTTAAATATTTAATCATTTATTTGGAGAGTGAACTGTGAAGGGTATCGTATTAGCGGGCGGATTAGGAACGCGACTGAGGCCATTAACGTCGGTGACGAATAAACATCTGTTGCCCGTCTATAATCAGCCAATGATCTATTACCCGATTCAAACGCTGGTGAACGCCGGAATCAAAGACATACTTATTGTCACGGGCGGCAATAACGCGGGCGATTTTTTGAAGCTTCTCGGCAACGGCCGCGCGTTCGGCTTGAAACACTTGAATTACACGTATCAAGAAGGCGAGGGCGGCATCGCCGAAGCCCTCTCGCTGGCCGAGCACTTCGCGGCGGGCGAACCCGTCTGCGTCGTCTTAGGCGACAACATCATCGAAGGTAACATCAAC
>JACDAW010000527.1 GCA_013695245.1 Pyrinomonadaceae bacterium
GACCGCGCCCGTGTATGCGCCGCGCTTGTAGCCGAAAAGATATGCGTCAGAAAGTTCTTTTGGAACGGCTGTGCAGTTAAACGGCACGAAGATTTTTGCGCGCCGCGAGGAGATGGCGTGAATGGCGCGGGCGACGAGTTCTTTGCCAGTCCCTGACTCTCCGGTGACAAGCACCGTTACGTCGGAGGAGCGAATCTTGTGCACCTCTTCGACAAGGCGCGTCATCGCCGGGCTTGAATGGATGAAGCCGGGCATCAGATTGCCGTCAACGCTCGTTGACGATTCTTGATTCACGCCTTTGTTGCCGCGCGCCGCGCCGCGCAACGCGCAAACTTCTAATCCCAACTCGGCGATGCGCAGAAGAGGATCGAGCGCCGCGCCACCCGCGAGCACGGCCGACGAACGCGGTGCGACATAGAGCACGGCGGGCGCGACCGTCGCCGGACGCAAACGCGCGATGAAGGCATCAAGTTCATCATCCGTTTTTAATTGCTCCGCAACAGTTGTCACTTCCTCGTCGGTCATTCCGTGAGCGACGACGGCGTAATAATTTTTGTCGTTGTCTAACTCAAAAACTGCGACTTGCCGCGCGCCCGTTTCTTGATTGACGACGGCGACGAGTTCGCGCAACAGCAGTTCGCGCGAAGCGACAGCTTCAGTTAAGCGCAGCATGAGAAGCTGCATTAAGGCGGACGGCTCTTGTCTTACATCCGACGTTTCGCGGTCGAGGGCGGCAAGCGCTTCTTCGGCTTCGGCGAGTTTGATTTTTGCTCCGAGTTGGCTGAAGAGGCGAACGGCGAAAGCGAAATGTTCGGCGGCGCGTTCAAGTTGCGCCGAAGCGCGGTAGGCGCGTGCGAGTTCGTAATGCGCGAGCGCGGTGCGGTAGCGGTCGCCGAGCGTTTCTGAAACGGAAAGGTTGCGCCCGAAATGATGAAGCGCGCTTGTCGCGTCGGATTGCGCGAGCGCGAGGAGTCCGCGCAGGCGACATACGTTGTTCGTTAAAGTCAGTTCGCCTTCGTCAAGCACCGTTTCGTTACTCACCCACTGAAGTTCATTCGCTACGGCTTCGAGTTCGCCCGCGTGCAAATGAATTTCGGCGAGCAGCAGGCGCGATTCGCAGATGGATAGACGGCGGCCGATGCTCTCGGCGAGCGCGAGGGCTTCAACGGCCGTCGCGCTGGCGCGAGTGTAATCTTCTTGCGCGAGGCGACAGCGACACAGCGTGCGCAACGCCTGCCACTGATACCACTTGTTGCTATTCTTGCCCGCAAGCTCCACGGCTCGTTCGAGGTGGCTTTCGGCTTCCGGCAGACGCCCGCGCAGAATCTCCAACTCGCCGAGCGTGTCGAGGATCATGGCGACCTGATCGCTCCACGTGTTGACTTTCGTGGCGAGCGCGAGCGCTTGCTCAAGCGCCGCTTGCGCTCTCGGCCAATCGCCAACGAGCACCAGATTGATGCCGAGGTTATTGAACGCCGCCGCCGCGCTCTCTTTGTGCTCGGTGCGCTCATAATAGCTGACCGACTTTTCGAGATAGCGAATACTATCTTCCGGACGTTTAACGAAACTACAGATGCCAGCCATGTTGCCGTAGAGCTTGCCGAGCAGATAGTGGGCGGGACGGTCGCCGACAAGTTTGATGGCTTGTTCGTAGTGAGCGATGGAGGAATCGTAGTCGCTCTCGTAGAAGTCCGAGAGCGCGACGGCGAAGTAAGCTTCGGAGAGTCCGCGCCAATAACCAGTGCGACGGTAATGCTCAAGGGCTTTGTAAGCATAATCGCGCGCAATCGGGTGTTCGTTGATCGCACGATAGGCGCGCGCCAGCACCGTATAGATCGCCCCCATCTCAGTGTCCGATTCGTCGCCGGTGGCTTGACGCAGAGCCATGTTAAGAAGCGCAATCGCTTTCGGGTGATCGCCCGTCATGACGTACGCGCGGGCGACTTGCACACGGACGGTCGCGGCCGTCGAAGCTTGCAATGCTTCGTGTTCCTGCGGCGACTCGTAGATGGCGACCGCATCGAACGATTCGCGGTAACGCGCTTGCATTTCGAGCGAGAGAGAGAGAGAACAACGCGCTTCAGCAAGCAGAGAAGAATCGCCATGTGCGCTTTTAATCAATTGACGCGCTCGCTCTTCAGCTTCGCTCGAAGCTCCGCGATCAAGCAACTCGCGGATGGCTTCAACCTCCGCGCGCAACCTTTCACGCCGGACGGTGTTGTTGCGGTTCTCAACCGCTTTGCGCTTGAGCGTAAGATCGGCGACTTTTGAAGATGCAGTTGCATCTTTAGTTTCTGTTTCGCCGAAGCCTTGTGGCAAACTTGATTTCATCTAAGAAAAACTTCGCCTGTTAAATTCGGGTTGCTGAATGGAAGCTCGAAAGTTAAATTCTGTGCGTATCGTGCGGAACTCATAAGAGGCGGCAAAGCAACAGACTCTGCGCCGCAAATCATCACAAAACGATCCAAAGACAAGGGCTTTTACGAGCGAAACTTTAACATAGAGACTCAACAAGCGTCCACCATTACCCTTATTAAACTCGTAATCATCATGATGATACAATTTCTTGACTTTGATTTAATCCTGCGTACTATACCTGTGAAATTCAATTGCTCTGAATTGTTCTAAAATCGAATCCTACATCATCTCAAAT
>JACDAW010000010.1 GCA_013695245.1 Pyrinomonadaceae bacterium
GGAGCATCGGCATGAGAACAATAATTGTTAAGGACATACAAGGCGAGAATCAGAGGTGATCTTGGTGGCGGATATTGGGTATTAGAATCTGTGATTGCAAAGTTACAGAAGTCCAAATCCCCAAAGAGTGATGCCGCGTATGAGATTGAGTTTGGCAAAGGCAGCACATATATGAAAGTCAGGAGTGAGTGATGAGGCGGCACGGCATAACAATTCATTTAACCCGGCAAGCCGAAAGCATCGTTCCCATAGCGCTTCCTCTGATGTAAATCGAACGCTTCGTATTGATGGTTAAACCAAGCGTTACAAGCTGGCGTAACGACTTGCCTTCCACCAACTGATCGTTTCCTTTAACCCCTCTTCAAGTCCGACGAGCGATTCATAGCCTAACAGTTCGCGAGCAGCCGTTATGTCGGCAAGACTATGACGCACGTCGCCTGCGCGCGCTTCCATATAGTCGGCTTTCACATCTTCTCTTCCGGCGAGTTTTTTCAAGACTTCTAGCAGTTGGTTGAGTGTAATTCTCTCGCCGTTGGCAATGTTAATCACACGTCCGACGGCTTTACTTGACTGCGCGGCTTTGAGATTTGCGTCAACGACGTTGCGGACGAAAGTGAAATCGCGCGATTGTTCTCCGTCGCCGAAAATGACGGGACGTTGTCCGCTGAAAAGCGCGGAGATAAAACGCGAGATCACGCCGGAGTATTGTGAGCTTGGGTCTTGGCGTGGGCCGAAGACATTGAAATATCTGAGGGCGACGGTTTCTAATCCGTATGCGCGCGTGAAAACTTGGCAGTAGTATTCGCCGACCAGTTTAGCGACCGCGTAGGGCGACAGAGGATCGGGACGCATATTCTCGTTTTTTGAAAGTTGCGGCTGATCGCCGTAGGCGGAACTCGACGCGGCATAGACGAGCCGCCGCACGCCCGCGTCGCGCGCCGCCAGCAGCAGCGAGAAGGTGGCGTTGACACAAGCGTCGTGCGTCTCTCGCGGATTCTCTACCGAACGCGGGACGGAAGGGATCGCCGCTTCGTGGAAAACAATCTCGACATCTTCCAGCGCGCGCCGTAGGGCAGCTTCGTCCATCAAATTCGCTTGTATAAAATCAACATCACGGCCACCAATTTCTTCGATGTTTTCACGATGACCGGTTGAGAGATCGTCAATAATGCGGACGCGCGCGCCTGACGCTAAAAGCGATGCGGCGATATGAGAGCCGATGAAACCTGCGCCACCCGTCACAAGCGCAACACCCGATTTTTTTGTAGGCATAAAAGTTGGACTTTTCTCAGAAAAGAATTTGAACCACAGTCTCTACCTAGAGCATCGCGTAAATCTACCGGCCGACTCCTACATACTCGAAACCGAGTTCGCGCATCATCTCAGGTTCATAAATATTTCTCAGGTCGGCGATTTTCGGATTGTTCATCAGAGTGTGCACGCGCTTCATATCGAGGGCGCGAAACTGATTCCACTCCGTCATGAAAACAAGCACGTCCGCTTTGGTCACGCTCGCGTATTCGTCTTCCGCATAGTCGATCTGCGGCAAAACTTCCTTCGCCCGCTCCATCGCCACCGGATCGTAGGCTCTGACCTTTGCCCCGCGCTCGACAAGCCCTTGAATAATCTCAACAGATGGGGCGTCGCGCATGTCGTCCGTCTCCGGCTTGAACGACAAGCCGAGCACGGCAATGGTTTTGCCTTCGACACTGCCGCCTGCGAGCCGCTCGATCTTAGGAATCATCGCTAGACGTTGGCGGCGATTGACTTCTATCACAGCGTCAACAATAAGCGATTCGCTTTTGAATTGACGCGCCACTGAAACAAGCGCGCTCGTGTCTTTCGGAAAGCATGATCCGCCGAAGCCGGGACCCGGATGCAGAAACGTGCGCCCGATGCGGTTATCCATACCCATTGCGCGCGCCACATCATGCACATCGCATCCGATCCTGTCACACATGTTAGCGATTTCGTTGATGAACGATATTTTGGTGGCGAGGAAAGCGTTGGCAGCGTACTTGGTGAGTTCGGCTGCTTCAAGCGAAGTGACGACGATGGGAGTTTCAATTAAATAAAGCGGTCGGTAGATGTCGCGCATAATGGCGACGGCTTCTTCGTCGCGGCTACCGATCACGACGCGGTCGGGGCGCATAAAGTCGTCTATCGCCGCGCCCTCGCGCAAAAACTCCGGATTGGAGACAATACCGAAATTAGTCTTCTTTTTTTGATGCTCGCTAATTAGCCGTCGCAGATGCTCGCCAGTGCCGACGGGGACGGTAGATTTCGTGACGATCACTTTGTAACCGTTCATGTATTCGGCGACGGAACGGGCAGCTTCGTCAATGAAACGCAAATCGGCAGAACCGTCTGCCTTCGGCGGCGTGCCGACGGCGAGAAAGATTACAAGTGATTCCTCCACCGCCCGCTTGATGTCGGTAGTGAAATCCAGTCGCCCGGCCTGGGTGTTCTTTGTGACAATCTTATCTAGCCCCGGCTCATAAATCGGGATGATGCCTTCGGAGAGACGCTTAATTTTCTCTTCATCAACATCTACGCATGTTACGTCAACGCCAAACTCGGCGAAACATGCGCCCGTTACTAAACCGACATATCCTGTGCCAATTACTGAAATATGCATTCGGAATAAAACCCACTGAATACTATAAAACACTAATACACACAAAAATTTTGCGGGTCACGCGAAGTTTCCAATGCGTGACCCGCAAAATTGATATTACATCACTGGCCGTCACAGTAACTCGCCGGAGCGAAACGGAAAGAAATCTCCCGCCAAGGTTACTGAATCGGGCTAAGGATAATACCACCGCCGCTATTGACGTTGATATCGTTGTTGTCGCTGACGGTCGCGTAAACGGCCGCCGCAATAGCACCGCCCGCTGCCAGAAGCAACGCCGCGAGCGCACCGCCACCGATGGCGCGCATACCTTCCGTTTGCAGGCGCGTGCAGCGCGTGCCCGGAGCAGCTTGACCGGCCGTGTCTTGATTACCGGCGGCAATCTGCTTTGTTTCGCTGCCAGAACGAAG
>JACDAW010000031.1 GCA_013695245.1 Pyrinomonadaceae bacterium
GGTTAGAAGCGGTAAGAAGAAAACCGTCGAAAATTACGGGGGCGAAGCGCCTATTGAGATTTGGGGAATTGAGAAGGCTATTGATGCCCTTGTTGAAGAAATAAAGTGGGAAGCGTCCACAGCAACACCGAAGAACAGGCTTGCGCCGCGTTCAGGACGCCGCCGCAGTTAAGCGTGAAAAGGTGGACGATTAAGTTGGTCAGTTTTGTTTTATTGTCGAGATATTAAATCAACAACTCGCATGTTTAATGCTACAAATCAACGAAGGGCGGAGAGAAACGATGGCAAATGATGTCGGGCAGAGCGTGTCGGTATGGATGAAGACCGAGAAGGGCGCGGGCGAAAGCGCGCTCGCAGAGAATACGACGGCGGACGTATGCATTATCGGCGCAGGCATCGCGGGTTTGACTACGGCGTATTTGCTTGGGCGCGCGGGAAAGCGCGTCGTTGTGCTGGAAGATAAGGAGCATGTCGGCGGCGGGCAGACCGAGCGGACGACGGCGCATCTGGCGAATGCGATTGATGATCGCTACTACGAAGTTGAGCGGCTATTTGGTGAGGATGGCGCGCGTCTTGCCGCCGAGAGTCATACGCGGGCGATTGATGAGATCGAGCGAATCGTTAATGAAGAAAAGATTGATTGCGATTTCGCGCGAGTTGATGGTTATCTGTTTGCGCCGCCGGATGAATCAAAGGAGGAACTTGATCGTGAGTTGGAAGCGGCGCATCGAGCGGGACTGAAGGACGTTGAAAAAGTCCAGCGCGCTCCCGTCAAAGATTTCGACACGGGCGCGGCGCTCAGGTTTCCGCGTCAAGGGCAGTTTCACATCACGAAGTACTTGAACGGGCTTGAGCGAGCGGTGAAGCGTCAGGGCGGGCGCGTGTTTACAAACACGCACGTCATCGAGCTTGAAGGTGGCGAGCAAGCGCAGGTGAGAGCGCGAAGCGGTTATAAAGTGACGGCCAGCGCAATAGTCGCCGCCACGAATAGCCCCATCACGGCGCGCGTGGCGATTCACTCGAAGCAAGCTCCCTACATCACTTACTCAATCGGCGCGCGCGTGCCGAGAAATTCAATCGAGAAAGCTCTCTACTGGGATACGCTCGATCCGTATCACTACGTGCGCTTGGAGGCGAGCGACGAGGGCGAGCGCGAAGGTTACGACATCCTGATCGTCGGCGGCGAAGATCACAAGACGGGGCAGGCGAACGACGGCGCGGAGCGTTACGCGCGGCTTGAACGTTGGGCGCGCGAGCGTTTCCCCGTGATCGAATCAATCGAATATCGCTGGTCGGGTCAGGTGATGGAGACGATTGATGGACTCGCGTTCATCGGGCGCAGTCCCGGCGAGGAAAAACTCTTCGTTGCCACGGGCGATTCCGGGATGGGCATGACGCACGGCACGATTGCCGGAATGTTGCTCACCGATCTCATCACCGGGCGACCGAACGCTTGGGAGAAAATTTACGATCCGTCGCGCGTCGTCGTTGGCAGTCTCGGCGAATACGCGAAGGAGAACTTGAACGTCGCCGCGCAATACGCGGACTTGGTAACGGGCGGCGATGTTTCTTCCGTTGATGAGATCAAGCCGGGCGAAGGCGCGATCATCCGGCAGGGCTTGAAGAAGATCGCCGCTTACCGGGATGAATCGGGCGCGCTTTACGAACGCTCGGCCATCTGCCCACACTTGGGTTGCGTCGTCCAGTGGAACTCGACGGAGAAGACGTGGGATTGCCCGTGCCACGGTTCGCGTTTTGATGCGCGCGGCACGGTCGTCAATGCCCCGACGCTTCACGATCTCGAAAGCGTGAGCGAGTGAATTAACCTTGTGCTTCCTGCGCGTTTGAGTTATGCGCCGTTGCGATCTGATTGTTGATCGCAGGCGGCGCATTAGTTTTCGTGGTAAGTAATTGTCCGGCGGGTTACGTTTGACGGAATGGATAAACCGAACTTGGCGTCCCACGCGGATGCCGTTGAAACAATCTCTTTCGTCCAGTTGCCTTGCTTGTCATACTCGCGCGTGAAGATCGCTTTGCGGATCGTTCCGTCCTCATCAAAGTTTACTTCTTCGGATTTGTTGCCGAACTCGTCGTAGCCGAACGTTTGCCGTCCCGCGTTCATTCCCATCATCGTGAGCGTTGATTCGACGAGCCGACCCGCCCTGTCATACTTATGAATTTGTTTTGACATCACTGCGCCCGGCGCAAACATCTCCGCGACTTCCGTCTCAAGTTCCGCCTTCTGCTCTTCGGTAAGCTCTGTTTCTTGCTCGGCTGAACATGAATCAGATGCGCACGGGGTGAATGAAACAACGTCGCCGATGTATTGTGTTTCTTCGAGCGGGTTGCCGCGCTCATCACGCTTGATCTCCACACGAGCGACGAGCGCGCCGTCGGCGTTATAAATTTTAATTTCAGTTGCTTTGTCGCGCTCGTCATAGCGGGTTTCGATCCGCTTCGCGCTTCGCACACCAATAGAGGTATTAGTTTCCTCAATCCCGATCAGCATCCCTACATCATCCGATTCCTCAAACTCAGAAATCTGAGTTTTGACTTTGTATCCTGCCTCATAAGAGTAAGTGGTAGGCGTATGTAGCGCACCGTCAGGCGCTATGATTTGTTCGGCGATCAATCTTCCTTCAGAGTCGTAAACGTAATTCACCCCGCCGCCGGGCTGACCCGAAGGATCGTAGCTGCGTGTCGTAAGCAGCTTGCCTTCAACCGAGTAGTCATTGACGGTGCGCCACTCAGTGCCGTCCGGGTTGCGATTGATGTATTCAATAATGTTTCCTTCGCGGTCGAAGGTGACGGCGCGGCTGAACCAAGGCTTTTCGACGAACTGATCGTTTTCTTCCTTAAACTCTGCGGTCGCGACGTGAATGCTCTTAACGTGGCCGCCTAGATCGTGCTTCTCTCTGTCCGTCTTCATACAACTACTTCTTGGCAACGAATCTCACGAAGCGTTTTTTGTTCGCTGACGCTCAGGGCGTGGCGGTGACGGTCGGCGATTGATTAGGAGTTTCGGTTGTGGCGGCAGGCGTCGCCGTTGAAGTAGTGTTTGGAGTTGTGCTCGGAGACACGCTCGGTGAAGAAGTTGCGCTTGGTGATGCGCCCACGTCTGCGCCGCCGAAGCGATCTTCGATCACGATGGCTTCCATGTTTGAGTTGTTGCCCGTAAAGATGATCGTGTAGATGCCGCCAGCTTCAAGGCGGACATTCGGGATCGTGAAGATCACGTTACGCGCCCCTTCGGTCGGGCGCACTTCGAGCGCGGAGGTTGTCGGAGCGACTTCAAGGTAGTTGCTCGCGGATTGAAAATTAACTTTGTCGGAAATTTTGACGTTTGTGCCTTGCGTATAAACGTCTATGCTTCCGGCATCGGGCGAAGCGTGGATGAGGCGGACGCGCGCTTTGCCTGCGGCGGGCGCGGCGAGGTCATCATCCATAATTTTGATCGTCGCTGGGATCGAGGTTTGACCCGGAAGAACGAAGATCGTGTAGTGCTTGCCAGCGGAAAGTCCGATGCTGTCTTGGGCGAGCGGCGTGTTTGTGGTGAGTCCGGCTGGACGCACACTGAAGACGTGTCGCCGCGCCGCGACTTCAACGTAACCGCCGGTGTTTTTGAAGCGAAGCGCGTTGAAGAGTTTCGTTTCGTTATCGTAGATGTCAACGGTCGCTGGCCCCGGTATGGCGTGGATAGCGCGGACAAGAGCGTTGTTGCGTCCGCTGACTTCGGCGGCGGGCGGCGCAGTCGTCGTCTTCCCTCCCGTGGTCGTCGTCACGCCTTGATTGTTGTTTGTATCGCTTCCGCCGCACGATGATGTTGTGAGCGCAATAGCGAACACGGCCGCCACGATAACTAAAAAACTGATCTTCGATTTCAAATCCATCATCAATTCTTCAACCTCATCACTTTCTTCAATGTTGCAGTATTAACGGCGAACACATTAACTCTGCGGTGTCGGCGCGGGAGAAGACGAGGGCGCCGTCGTTTGTCCTTCGCGCGCGGCGTTAAAGTCGTAGATCACGTGCAGGCGCAGCACTCCGTCGTTCGCTTCCGAGCGAATGTCTTTCGCTTGCGCGCGCAGCGTGCCGCCCGTCGCCTGAATTGGAATGGCGAGCGCGAGTTGCTGCCCGCGCATGATCACTAATGGATTAACGCGCTG
>JACDAW010000034.1 GCA_013695245.1 Pyrinomonadaceae bacterium
GCGCAAGTCCTAATTTTGTCGGCGAAGAAGACCCGTTCGTTTTGCCGTACAGCAAAATTGTGGCAAACGTCTCGCATCTTTACTGGCAAAGCGCGTTTCCGCAAGACGGACGAATTTGGATCGCGCCGCAAATTTACTCGCCGCCGACGTTTGAAGCGTATCGAGCGAACCGTGATGCGGCTTTAGAAGCGATTTTGAATTACCGAGAGGTAACAAATTGATTTTCCCTTAACCGCCGCCGAACAATTCAATGGATGTGAGGGCGAAACAAGTACTTTCATTCAACGTAACTTTGTTTTCCTGACGTTGCGTGTCGGCGGTTTCGCCCCACGTCATCTCAGCCGTTGGGCGGCTTCCGTGATTAAACGATGCGTATGGGAAATCAGTGGCTCAAGTTAGGCGGCATTCTCAGCTTTGCCGTCGCGCTTCTCCACGTCGTAATCATCTTCGTCGGTGCGTCGGCTTACAGATATTTTGGCGCGGGCGAAGATATGGCGACGACGGCAGAATCAGGTTCGGCTTTTCCTGCGGTGCTGACGCTTTTTCTCGTAGCGATGTTTGCAATCTGGGGCTTTTATGGCTTGTCGGGAGCGGGAGTAGTTCGGCGGCTACCGCTTCTGAAGATTGCACTGATACTAATTGGAGCGGTTTATACGCTTCGTGGAGTCGCAGTTTTCCAACAACTTTTCCAAATCGCTACATCGTCGGCGGAGGTGGCACCGCGTGAGGTTGTTTTCTCGTTAGTGTCGCTGGTTATCGGCTTGGCTTATCTTATCGGGACAATCTCAAATTGGAGAAGTCTTGGCGCAAGCAATCGTATCGTTCAAACTTGAAGGAATAATAGCGGCGCGTCCTTGATGAAGCCGCCGCCCAACAAGTCGCTGGAGGGGACGGCGAATAGCGCGGCTCTCATCCGCGAGACTCGGCCGTAGCAGCGTCCCGTGCGCGCCGCTGATGCCCAGCGTTGGGCTGCTTCCTATAATTGGAATGGTCTAAATCGAAGGTACAAGTTAAGGAGATAACCAAAAATGAAACTTATTCTAGTAGCGGTAATCGTAAGTGCGCTTGCCCTGTTTGGCGGAGTCACTGCGCGTTCTTCGTCTCAAAGAAACTTGGTTGGGAACATAAAAGCCAAGATGTTCAAAGATACAAGTTTGAGCGATGCTGGATGCAGCTTTCAGTTTGCTCCCGGTAATCGCAACTCCGAACGCTACATCTTCTTTTCTCCGGCAGGCTTTGAAAACGATGCGTTGATGAATATCGACGGGAGAGATGTGAGTCTGCGGCTTGTCAATGAAACAAACCCGAAGGGCAGAGAAAGGGTGGGTAGCCGTTCTACGCGCAGATATGCTGCTGGTAATATAACCGTTAATGTTGTTTATGTTGCTACAAGGGTCTGTAAGCCAAATGATGAAAACTGCGAATCAACAAGCTACTCTGCCACCTTCATAGTCAAGAAGGGCGAACGTACACAAACCGTTAAAGCTGCTGGAAGTTGCGGTAGCTAACTAAAAACAAGTTGTAGGGTGTTACTACCTACTAAATCTGAGTCGTCTGCTTTCTCTTGGAAGATGAGACGACGCACCTTGAGACCTTTCCACTGACGAAGACTGGCATCAATCGGTTCATCAGCCATCTCAACACAGAAGACGAAGTAGCTGTCGCGCGTCACGCAGAACATCTACTACTTCTATGACCAGATCAAAGCGCACGTCGCGCGCGTCGTGCTGGTGGACACCTACCGCTTCGCCGTGATCGCCAAGTCGAAGAAGAAGACGGCGCGATCTGCAAAGCGTAATCGAGCGCCTTGCGGACGGGGAGCGCCGCAGAGGAGCCGCCCATCTGCTCGCGCAGCGTCCCGCCTTCCAGCAGTTCCGAGACGACGTAAGGCGCACCGTCGTGCGTCTCGACATCGTAGATCGAGAGGATATTCGGGTGGTTGAGCGTACCGGCGGCGCGCGCCTCCTGCTCAAAGCGCGCGAGGCGCACGGCGTCGTCGGAGAAGTCGGGCGGCAGAACCTTGATCGCCACGTCACGGTTAATCTTCGGGTCGCGGGCGCGGTAAACCTCGCCCATTCCGCCCGCGCCGAGGAGCGACTTGATCTCGTAGCGACCGATGCGTGTTCCCGTTTCGAGCGTCATTTCTCTTCGCTGATCATCAGGGCGTCGCGCGTCTGGTTGCGGCGCGAGAGGGCGAGCTGTTTGCCGTCGCGCGAGTAGGCGAAAAAGTTGATGTGATCGGATTTGAAGTCGGTGATCTGCGCGGGCGCGCCGCCGTCGAGCGGCAGCCGCCAGAGGTTCGACACATCGCCCCGCGTGTCCACGTAAACGACCGCGCGCGAATCGGGCGACCAGCGGAACAGGCTTCTCGCCGTCACGGGCAGGTCGAACGTCTTGACGA
>JACDAW010000040.1 GCA_013695245.1 Pyrinomonadaceae bacterium
TCCGATGCTTGTCCGGCGCGTTGCGGACCCGGACGCTCAACCTCGTAAGTGCCCTTTGAATTGAAGTTCCCGTTGCGGTCGGTCACAAGCGGTTCGTTGATCGTTCCGTGAGCGCAATCATACTCGATGGATGCGCCCTCAGCAGTTACTTCCATGCCGACATGTTGACCTCCCCACATTCCCTTTAGCACCCTGTTGTTGCTACTGCTCTCTATTTTCGCAGTTTGGGTATTGTCGTTCATATTGACTTTTGGATTGTTATGGCATGACCCGCTCTGCCAGAAAAGCATTGTTAGAATTATGGGGAAAGCCCACATCGCTTGCGCCAGTTCCGCGTTATTGTTCATACCGCCTCCTTACCGTTATAGAACGCAAGAGACAACTATAACTTGCGGCGCAAGGCGAGCGAAAGTAGCGCGAAGTGATTTGACGCGCGCCTTTTCGCTACTCAACGTAACCCTGCTTTAAACGGACTTGAATTGAACGGCTATCGCACACGCACCGAAACGCTGTTGGCTTCGAGCGCATTGCCGGTCGCACGCTGTAATTCAGCGTTAGCTTTGTTGAGTTCCGTCTGCGCGCGAAGTTCATTGCCGCGCGCCGTAGTCAATGCGGTTTGGCGTTCCAAGACAAGGAAGATCGTTGATTGTCCGACGTCAAACTTGCGCCCCTCGCTTGCGTACTGTTGTTCGGACGCGGAGCGTGCGGCGGCGGCGGCGCGCAGGCGCGACTCCGAAGTGCGCACGGCTTGAAGCGCGTTTCTCACGTCAACTTCGATCAACTGCTCCAACCCTTCGCGCTGCGTTCGCACGCGCTCGGCTTCGACGAGCGAGCGACCCAATTGCGCCTGCGCGGTGCGATTTCTTATGGGAAGATTCAGTTGCACGCCGACACGAAAATTATTGAAACGATTCGCCAAGAGATTTGTCAGCGATTGACCGAAGCCACCAACGAGCACTTCCGGGAATGTTTGCGCAGGCGGTTCGGGAAGCCCCGGAAGCCCGCTCAGCAGCGAAAGCTCGTTGATGCGCTGGCGCAGTTGCTCGTTGGTGCCTGTAAACGGATTGAGCGCGGTATTCGTCGAAAGCGATCCGGCGAGTCCCGATACGCCGTAGCTGGCGACGAGGTCAACTTGGGGCTTTGTCTGCTCGCGCAAGTATCTTTGATCGATTTCGTTGATCTGGCGCGCAACGTCTGACTGTCGCAACTCCTGACGGTTCTGCATCGCCGCACCCAACGCTTCTGGCAGAGTGATGTTCGACGGTTGCAGATCAATCGGATCAACGGGCACCAGCGACTGCTGCCACAACACGGCCTCGCGGTTTACGGCGATCAAATTCTTCAAGCTGTTTTCCGTGCGCCCAACATCTTCCAAAGCCGTATAGACGCTTTGCTCGAAGCCCGACACTTGCGCTTCGGCCGCCACCACATCAATCGGCGCAAGGATGCCTTCTTGGACGAGGCGACGGTTATGCTCCAACTGACGGCGCGCATCCTGCACGGCATCGCGCTGGATTTGCAGATTGCGCAGCGCGAAAACTAAATCCCAATAAGCGCGCTGCACCGAGGCGATCACTTCCGTCGCGCGCTGGCGAAATTGCGCGTCGGTTAAAGAAAGATTGCGGCGCGCGATCTCGATGCCGCGCCGGTTAATGTCAAAACGGAATCCGCGCAAAAGCGGTTGCGTGTAGCTGAACGTAAGCGCGGTCGGGTACTGCGGGTTGAGTGAGGCAAATTGGTTGTCGGTCGTCAAGCGAAGCGACGAGAAATCAACGCGGTAGCCTCCGCCGCCCTTCGGCACTAACCCTTCAAAGCGCGCCGTCCCTGTGTAACTCGATTGCGTGACCGCGCCGCCCTGCCCGCCGCTTAAAAAACTCGCGGTCGGCGTCTCCGTCCGTTCGTAATAAGAAAGCGACGTGAGGCGCGGATCGTAAACGCCTTGCGCGCCACGCAGATCAAACTCGGCGATGCGCACGTTCTGGCGCGACACTTCAATGTCCTTATTGTTTTCAAGCGCCATCGTGATCGCTTCGCGCAGAGCGAGCGGACGCTGATCAGACATACTAACGCCCACGCGCTCCAAGGGTGGAAGCGGCGCGGACGGTTCGGCGCGAAAATCCGGCGCAACCGTAGGCACGTTCGAGAGCGGCCCGCTTTCCGGCGCAGCACTAGGCACGGACTCTCTTCCGGGCGGGCGAGACACTTGCGGCGCGGGGATCGTCTGAGTTCCGCCCTGCGGATTTTGCGGCTGAGATGTAACGCCCGGTTGATTCGCGCCCTGCACGGATGGCAGCGTGTCGGTCGTCGGAACTGAAGATGTCGGCGTCGTGTTCGGCGCGGGCGTTTGTGCCTCTGCATTGCCTTGTTGTTGCGAGCCTTGCGGCTGCGGTTGAACGCTCTGTTGCGTTTGCGCCGAAGGCGTTAGAGGACGCGCATTCGTCGGAGCCGTAATGGTTTGTCCCTGCGGCGTGTTGTTGCCTGAAGGAGCGCCGCTCGACGCTGGCGGCGCGCTCTGCTGTCCTGCCGGAGCGTTCGTCGTGTTGGACGAGGGCGCAGGCGTAAACGTTCCGCTTGACGGCGCGGGTGCGCCCGACTGTTGCGCGAAGGCGTTCGTTGCCGCTAACAGCAAGCAACATAGAGACGCAATGAAATTTAAACGCAATTTCTTAGAAAGACTCTTAACTCTAACCATAACCTTAATCCACCATCATCCTTGAAAGCACAAACATCGCACTTAGCTTCTCTTCCGTT
>JACDAW010000053.1 GCA_013695245.1 Pyrinomonadaceae bacterium
TCTCTATATCTGGCGCAACGCTAAACGCCACGCAAGGGCGGGACGACGCCAAATTTGAGAAGTTAGCGAAAGATTATATCGAAGAATTTTTGCGCTCAAGCCCTGAAACGGCGACGAGCCTCGGCGACCACCGCTTTGATGACAAACTCGACGATTACAGTCTCGCCGGAAGAGACGCCGACCGCGCCCGCGCCCGCAAATATCTTGATGCTCTTTCGCGTCTTAACATCAATCGTCTCAGCCCCGTTAATAAAGTTGATTACCGCATTATGCGTTCGCGGCTTGAGTATAATCTTTTCCAACTTGACACGCTCCGCGATTACGAATGGAACCCACTCACCTACAACGTCGGCGGATCGATCTACACCCTTGTTGCGCGCGACTTTGCGCCGTTGCCGCAGCGACTACGAAGCGTCAAGAATCGTCTGTTATTGCTTCCGCAAGCGCTCGACAATGCCAAACGCAATCTGAAGAATCCGCCGCGCGTCTATACCGAGACGGCGATCAATCAGAACAAAGGCAACATCTCGCTTGTGCGTGAGGAACTCGAACCCTTTATCGCGCAAGCCCCTGAGATGAAAGAAGAACTCGCTCCGGCGCGTAACGCCGCTCTTGCTGCGCTCGAAGATTACGGCAAGTGGTTGGAGACAACCTTGCTTCCAAGATCAAACGGCGATTTCCGCATCGGCGACGAAAAGTTTCGCCGCAAACTCAGCTTCGCCCTCGAATCCGATCTCACTAAAGAGCAGATTCTGCAACGCGCCGAAGCCGACCTCCGCTCGACGCAGAACGAGATGTACAGGATTGCGCTTCCGCTTTACAAAAAATATTTTCCCGAAATCACCGACGCGCAAAAGTTGAACAATAACAAACTCGTCGTTCGAGCCGTTTTGAATCGGCTCGCCGAATCGCGCCCGACAAACGACTCAATAGTTAATCTCGCTAAAGATTATTTAAAGACGACGACCGACTTTGTGCGCGCCAACAATCTTGTCACCGTGCCCGATGATCCGGTAAAGATTATCGTAATGCCGGAATTTGACCGGGGCGTTGCGGTCGCCTACTGCAACGCGGCAGGGCCGCTGGAGAAGAATGGCGAAACTTTCTTCGCCATCTCTCCGACGCCGAAAGATTGGACGGAGGCGCGCGTCAACTCCTTTTTCCGCGAATACAACAACTTCATGGTGCAAGACTTGACCATTCACGAAGCGATGCCCGGACACTACTTGCAACTCGCCCTTGCCAATCGCTTCAAAGCTCCGACGCAGGTGCGCGCCATCTTCCAAAGCGGCACGTTCGCCGAAGGCTGGGCTGTCTATGCCGAAAGCCTCATGGCCGAGAAAGGCTACGGCGGCTCCGAAGTGCGTATGCAACAACTCAAGATGCGCCTGCGCATGATCATCAACGCGATCATCGATCAAAAGATTCACACGGCGGGGATGACCGAACAACAGGCGAAGGATTTGATGATGAACGAAGGCTTTCAGGAAGAAGGCGAAGCGGCGGGCAAATGGCGACGCGCGCAACTCAGTTCAACACAGCTCTCAACTTACTATGTTGGCGCGACGGAAGTCGCAGACATCCGCCGCGCGTATGAAATTAAGAACGGTAAAGGCAAGGGGGCTGGTGTGCGCCGGATGCACGACCAGATGCTTTCCTTCGGAAGCCCCGCGCCGAAATACGTGCGCGAGTTGATGGGACTTTAGCGATTGACGCATCAAGGGGTTAATCAAATCTGACCTTAAAAAGAGCGGTTGGCATTGAAAGGATTTCCTACGTTCAAAATGCCAGCCGCTCTTTTTATCATGATTGTCGGAGATTGAAGCGACAGCGCGCAAGTTTAGCTCGCGTTTTTCCACGCCTACTCCATCCCAAACCTGCGGCGGTATTCGCCCGATGAGGTAAAGGCTTCGACCATCTCGGCGTTTCTCGTCGGCGCAAGCGCATCCTCGACGGTGCGGAAGCGTCGGTAATCGCCCGCCGCGCTTCTGAGTTTGTTAAGCCAGAAATCGTAGCCCGCGAAGCTGTTCGGGGAGATGTCCTCAGGGTCGTCCGGGTTGCGGCGCAAGTAACC
>JACDAW010000055.1 GCA_013695245.1 Pyrinomonadaceae bacterium
AATTGCTGTGTGTGAAAGAGCAAAGTTTCTTAACATAAAGATCAAACGAATTTAGTAAAACAAATATTGATGAACGATAAATTAGCGATACACAACGAAGATGAGAGCACAACTGCGGACGAAGCGTCGAGCGTTTTTGATCTCGTCTGCCTCTCGCACTTGCGTTGGGATTTCGTGTATCAAAGGCCGCAACACTTACTCAGCCGGTGCGCGAAAGAACGTCGTGTGTTTTTTGTTGAAGAACCCATCTTTGGAGACGAGGGCGAGCCGCGCCTTGATGTCAGCCAACGCGATGATCATCTGTGCGTGGTTGTGCCGCGCTTGCCGCACGGCATGAGCGACGAGGAAGTTATTAATGCACAGCGCGCGTTGCTCGATCAGTTGTTCATGCAGAATGAAATTAGCGATTACATTCTCTGGTACTACACGCCGATGGCTTTGAGGTTCTCCGATCATTTGAAACCGCTTGTCACCATCTACGATTGCATGGACGAGTTGTCGGCGTTTAAGGGCGCATCGCCGGAGTTGAAGGAGCGCGAGCGGCAATTGTTTGAGCGCGCCCGTCTCGTCTTCACCGGCGGGCAGAGTCTGTTCGAGGCGAAGCGCGATCAACACGCAAGCGTTCATTTGTTTCCGAGCAGCGTTGATGTTGCACACTTCGCGCAAGCGAGACGGAAGCTCGACGAGCCGCAGGATCAAGCAGGGTTCGCGCATCCACGACTCGGCTTCTTCGGCGTGATTGACGAACGAATGGATTTGGATTTGATCGAGGCTGTTGCCGAAGCGCGCCCTGATTGGCACTTAGTGTTAATCGGCCCTGTCGTGAAGATCGATCAATCGGTGTTGCCGCAAAAGGAGAATATTCATTATCTCGGCAGCAAAGATTACAAGGAGCTTCCGCGCTACCTCGCCGGATGGGATGTGGCGCTTCTGACGTTTGCGCGCAACGAGTCAACGCGCTTCATTTCTCCGACGAAAACGCCGGAGTATTTAGCGGCGGGTCGCCCCGTTGTCTCAACTTCGATCCGCGATGTCGTGCGCCCCTACGGTGATCTAGGATTTGTGAAGATCGCGGATACGCCGCAAGAGTTTGTTGCAGCAATCGAAGCAACGTTGAATTCAAAAGAGAGCAAAGAAGAGTGGCTCAAACGTGTTGACGAATTTCTTGCGCAGAACTCGTGGGATCGCACTTGGGAGCGGATGTCGCAATTGATCGGCGGTGAGGTAGCACGGAAGCGGCGCGAAGCTGCCGGGAATAATATTAGTAGTTCAGACACTATAAAGAACGGGCGGCGCGCGTCCGGTGCAGGCGCGTCGGGTTAGCGATAGGATTAAGAACACTTGAAAGGGAGAACGAAGGATGTTTGATTATTTAATTGTTGGGGCCGGTTTCGCCGGGAGCGTGTTGGCGGAACGTCTGGCTTGTGGAAGCGATAAGAAAATTTTGATCGTTGATCGTCGCCCGCATATCGGCGGCAACGCTTACGATCATTACAACGATGACGGGATTCTCGTGCACAAGTACGGGCCACACATCTTCCACACCAACTCGCGCGAAGTGTTCGAGTATCTGTCGCGTTTTACCGAATGGCGCACTTATCAACATCGCGTGCTGGCGAGCGTTGACGGTCAACTCGTGCCGATCCCGATCAACCTCGACACGATCAATAAACTTTACGGTCTTAATTTAACTTCTTTCGAGTTAGAGAAATTCTTTGAATCGGTTGCCGAAAAGGTTGAGCGCGTGCGCACATCGGAAGATGTCGTGGTGTCAAAAGTCGGTCGTGAGCTTTATGAAAAATTCTTTCGCGGTTACACGCGCAAACAGTGGGGACTTGATCCATCAGAATTAGACGCATCGGTGACTTCAAGAGTCCCGACGCGCACCAATCGTGATGATCGTTATTTTACGGACACATATCAAGCGATGCCTCAGCACGGTTTTACGCGCATGTTTGAGAATATGCTCGATCACCCGAACATCAAGGTGATGCTCAACTGCGACTACCGCGAAATCGAGCGTCTTATTCCTTACCGCGAGATGATCTACACGGGCCCCGTAGATGAGTTTTTCGATAACTGCTACGGGAAGCTTCCGTATCGCAGCTTGCAGTTCAAGCATGAGACTCACAACACGGAGACTTATCAACCGGCTCCGGTGGTGAACTTTCCGAACGAGCAGCTTTACACGCGCACCACCGAGTTTAAATATCTGACGGGGCAGGAACATCAGAAGACAGCGATTGTTTATGAGTTTCCGCAAGCGGAAGGCGATCCCTACTACCCGGTGCCGCGACAGGAAAACGCTGACTTATATGCGAAGTATAAAGCGCTGGCAGATAAAACAATGGGCGTACACTTCGTCGGAAGGCTGGCGACTTACAAGTATTACAACATGGATCAAGTCGTGGCGCAGGCGCTCACGATTTATGCGAAGATCGTTGGCGAGCGACGCGCCGAATCAACCGCGCGCGACTCAAGCAAGGTCTTTTCTGCCAGCGCCGCCGTTGCAAGCAGCAGCCCGCTCACACGCGCTTATTCGCTTCCCACATCGGCGGCGACGACGAACGGCAATGGAAACGGACACGCAAAGAGCGAGGTCAAAGAAGAAGTAAACGTTTGACGGTTTCAGCACAACGTCGGCGCAACAACATGCGGGTGTTTGCGTCGGCGTTGAAGGGCTAAAGACGGAGACGATTGAATGCGTGTTTTAGTGACTGGCGGAGCGGGATATATCGGCAGCGTTGTCGTCGAGAAATTGCTGGAAGGCGATCATGAAGTTGTCGCTTACGATAACCTTGTGAAAGGCCACAGAGCGGCCGTCTCATCGGGCGCAACGTTTGTCGAAGCCGATTTGACGGATAAAGAGCGGCTTGCCGCGACGCTTCGTGAACACCGGATTGAAGCTGTCATTCACATGGCGGCCGATTCGCTGGTCGGTGAATCGGTCGGCGATCCGGCGAAGTATTACCGCAACAACGTCGTCGCCGGACTCGCCTTGCTTGATACGATGCGCGAATGTGAAGTTGGTCGTATTGTTTTCTCGTCAACGGCGGCAGTTTACGGCGAACCTGAGAAGCAACCTATCGAAGAAGCGGATGCGCTGCAACCGACGAATCCTTACGGCGAATCGAAGCTCGCCTTTGAGAAGGCGCTTAAGTGGTATGACCACGCATACCACTTGCGCTATGCGAGTTTGCGTTACTTCAACGCGGCGGGCGCTACCGACGCTCATGGCGAATCGCACGATCCTGAAACACATTTAATCCCGCTCGTACTGCAAGCGGCCGTCGGGCAGCGCGAGTTCGTCGAAATCTATGGCACGGATTACCCGACGCGCGACGGCACTTGTGTGCGCGATTACATTCACGTCAGTGACCTTGCGCAAGCGCATATTCTCGCTCTCGGTGCGCTTGATCGTGGGAGCCGGATTTATAATTTGGGTTGCGGCGGAGACGGCTACACGGTGCGCGAAGTGATTGATGTTGCCCGTAAAGTAACGGGGCGCGAGATACCTGTGCGTGAAAGCGCGCGGCGGGCGGGCGATCCGGCCGTGCTCGTTGCGGGTTCGGCGCGCATCAAGCGTGAGTTGGGATGGAGTCCGGCGCGACAGGATTTAGGCGAGATCATCGGCTCGGCGTGGACTTGGATGCAGAAGCACCAAAACGGTTACGAGCGATAAGCGCGAAGGTTAGAAATATATTTTCGTTAGAAATCTGTTTTCATGCGCGGCACGATGTTTGACTGGGTAACCAATTAAACAAACACAATCGAGTTGTTTCCGAACACCTCTAAAACGTTTTGTGAGGATTCAGAAGTTGTGTGGAAACAGTCTTACTGGTAAGAAGGGGATTAAAAAGATGGCAACGAGAGAAACAGCATTAGCGCCGACAGCAGGCGCAACAGGCAGCGCGAACCGCAACAAAGAAATGCAGCGTAGCAGCGCAAGCCAAAACGTCGGGCAGACAGAGCGCTACGTTTCGGCAATCGGCGGCGGCGCGCTCGCTCTTTACGGTTTGACGCGCGGCTCTTTAGGCGGCATTGCGCTCGCTTTGATCGGCGGCAGCCTCGTCTATCGCGGCACGACCGGGCATTGCAACGTCTATGAAGCGATGGGGGTTAACACGGCGCACGAGAAATCGGGCGCGGCGAGCGTTGCGGGCAATCGCGGCATTAAGGTTGAAAAGAGCGTGACGGTCAATCGTCCAGCCGCAGAGCTTTATCGCTACTGGCGCAACTTCGAGAATCTGCCGCGCTTTATGGATCACCTCGAATCGGTGCGCAACACAAGCGAGAAGCGTTCGCACTGGGTGGCGAAAGCTCCGGCCGGCACAACCGTCGAGTGGGATGCGGAAGTAATCAACGAGAAAGAGAATGAGTTGATCGCGTGGCGTTCATTAGAGAACGCGGATGTTGACAACGCCGGAAGCGTGCGTTTCCAAGAAGCTCCAGGCGGACGCGGCACGGAAGTTCGGGTTTCGCTCGAATACGATCCGCCGGGCGGCGTGATCGGCGCAGCCATTGCGAAGTTGTTTGGTGAAGAACCGAACCAGCAAGTTGAAGAGGATTTGCGTCGCTTCAAGCAAGTGATGGAAGCGGGCGAGCGCCCGACGACCGAAGGGCAGACATCAGGACGTAGCGCAACGTCTGGAAAATAGTTGGCGCGATCAAGGGGTAAAATTTTAACTGCGGCGGTCGCGTTGTGTGACATAAGTTTGCACGAACGACCGCCTTTACTTTTCTAACGACAAACCTAAGGGGAAAAGCTAATGAAGGCTCTCTGCTGGTACGGCAAAAACGATGTGCGCGTGGAAAACGTGCCCGACCCGAAAATACTCAACCCGCGCGATGCGATTATCAAGATCACGACAACGGCGATCTGCGGCTCTGACCTACATCTTTATAACGGCTATATCCCGACGATGGAAAAGGGCGACATCATGGGACATGAAAACATGGGCGTGGTCGTTGAGGTCGGGAGTGAGGTTAGGAAGTTGAAAGTGGGCGACCGCGTCGTTGTGCCTTTCACGATCTCATGCGGACACTGTTTCTTTTGTCAAAAAGAGTTGTGGTCGCTCTGCGATAACTCAAACCCGAATGCGTGGATGGCGGAAAAGCTTTACGGTTATTCGCCGTCGGGACTTTTCGGCTTCTCACATATGATGGGCGGATACGCAGGCGGGCAAGCCGAATACCTGCGCGTGCCGTTCGCTGATGTCGGCCCTATCAAGATTCCTGACGGGATGCCGGACGAAAAAGTTCTGTTTCTCTCCGACATCTTCCCGACGGGTTATATGGCGGCGGAGAATTGCAACATCCAACCGGGCGATACCGTCGCCGTGTGGGGCTGCGGCCCTGTCGGGCAGTTTGCGATTAAGAGCGCGTACATGCTCGGCGCAGAGCGCGTGATCGCAATTGACCAAGTGCCGGAACGCTTAGAGATGGCCGAGCGCGAGGGCAAAGCTGAAACGCTCGACTTCTCAGACGAATATATTTTCGACAAGCTGAAGGAGATGACGGGCGGGCGCGGCCCCGATAGTTGCATTGAAGCCGTCGGACTTGAAGCGCACGGCACAAGCCCTGATGCTTTGCTCGACCGCGTGAAAGCCGCGGCGTTCTTGGCGACCGACCGTCCGCACGCGCTTCGTCAAGCGATCACGGCGTGTCGCAAGGGCGGCACGGTTTCGATTCCCGGCGTGTATGGCGCATTCCTCGACAAATTCCCGTTGGGCGCAGCCTTCAATAAAGGGCTAACCTTGAAAATGGGACAGACGCACATGCACAGGTACATGCGCCCGCTTCTGGCGCGCATCGAGAGCGGCGATATTGATCCGAGCTTCGTCATCACGCATCGCCTGAAACTCGATGATGCGCCGAAGGGCTACGAAACTTTCAAGCACAAAGAAGACAACTGCATCAAGGTCGTGCTGAAGCCTTAAGGCGAAGGGAAAAATCATGAGCAAGGAAAAAGGAAGAGACGAGAAACCGAAAAGCGATTCGACTTCAGCCGATAACCTAAAGCAATCGGGCGATCCGGGAAGAACTCCGGGCACGGCCGAAGGCGACGAAGAGACGGTGGATGAATCTCTGCGCGAAAAAGAGACTCAAAAGAAAAGCTGAGCTTAACTTGAATCAAGCGGATTAAAACGGTGCGGCAGAAGTTACCGAGCGAATAATTTCTGCCGCGCTAATTGTTTTGTTCGCTTTCTCAAGCACTCATTCTCTAAAGCTTGAAAGCAAACTTGGAATTAAATCTCAAGGATTCGACTCACATCTAAAACAGTTAATCGCAAAGGTGAAATTGACATTCCCGCTTGCGGCGCGCGCGTAGTAAAATAACATTGGGGCACGGGCGTTAGCGGCCGGGCGTAAAGTCAATATCGGTGATAGAGTTAAATGGAATAAAAGGAGAATTCAACTTTTCTGTTTAAGTATGTCGGTAAAATTATCAACGCGCGGGCGTGAACCTCAAACACATCAGCAGACTGCGCCCGACCTGTTTCCGAGTTTCTTCCTTGGCGGCTTTGAATGTTCGACAATGCGTCTCCGGTCACGCAAGCATCGTCTCGACATGGTTGCCGCCACGCATCACGACACATTCGCTCTACAAGACTACTTGCGTTTGCAAAAGCGCAGCGTCCGCACCACGCGCGAAGGTTTGCGCTGGCACCTGATCGAGAGCAAACCCGGACACTACGATTTCTCAAGCGCGCTCGCGCAACTGCGCGCCGCGCAAAAAACAGACTCCCGCATCATCTGGGATTTGTTCCACTACGGCTACCCCGACTTCATCAACATTCTCAAACCGGAGTTCGTCGCAAGCTTCGCCGCGTTCGCGCGCGCCTTCGCCCGTTTTCTCAAAGATGAAACAGACGACGTGCCCTTTATCGCGCCCGTCAACGAGCCTTCGTTCTTCTGCTG
>JACDAW010000062.1 GCA_013695245.1 Pyrinomonadaceae bacterium
GCCCTAACCTATCTCAGCAGCGATGCAAGATGGGCACGATATTTGGAGCTGACTCATCGGCCGGAGGCGGCAGAGTTAACAGTCTTCTGTGGCGCCCTGGCCGGCGCCAGCCTCGGCTTCCTCTGGTACAACGCGCCACCTGCGGAAGTCTTTATGGGTGACGTTGGAAGCCTGGCGATCGGGGGCGCGCTCGGCACGGTGGCAGTGCTAACGAAACAGGAATTCATGCTGCTGATGGTTGGCGGCGTGTTTGTGATCGAAGCATTGTCCGTGATGCTGCAAGTTTCATTCTTCAAGATGACGAAGCGTAGCACGGGTACGGGCAGGCGGCTTTTTAAGATGACGCCGCTTCATCACCATTTTGAGATGCAAGGCTGGCGGGAATCCAAGGTTGTGTTTCGGTTTCTGATCATCGCTATTCTGTTCGCGTTGCTAAGTCTCTCGACGTTGAAGTTACGGTAGAGAAGCTAAGGATTTGGAACTCGACGGCAAAAAAGTTTTGGTTATCGGCGCAGCCAGAAGCGGCGTCGCGGCGGCGCAGTTCCTCGCTGAGCGCGGGGCGACGGTCGCTTTGAACGACTGCAAGCCGATTGAAGAGTGGAGCGAGGAAGCGCTCGCATTGAAAACAAAAAACATCGGGTTGCTCGCGGGCGATGTCCCCGTGTGGTTGCTCGACCAACTCGAACTCGTTGTGCTTAGTCCGGGTGTGCCGACGAATTTGATTCCGGTGCGCTACGCCAAGCGCGCGGGCGCGGAGGTCATTGGCGAAGTCGAACTCGCCGCCCGTTTCTTGCAGGGTAAAATCGTCGCCATTACCGGATCAAACGGTAAGACGACAACTACCACGCTTGTCAGCGAGTTGTTAAAGAACGCCGGACTACTTACGCAGGTCGGCGGCAACATCGGCACGCCGCTCGTTTCGCTCGTCGCCACGTCGCGCGAAGATGGTTGGACGGTGGCGGAGATTTCGAGTTTTCAATTAGAGACGACAAAAGAGTTTCACCCGCAGGTGGCGGCGGTTTTAAACGTCACGCCGGATCACATGGATCGTTACGAGCATTTCACGGATTACGCGGCGGCGAAGCATCGCATCTTTCGCAACCAAACAAGCGCAGACGTGGCGGTGCTTAACCACGACGATGAAACAACGCGCTCGTGGGCGGAAGGTTTGCGGGCGAAGATCATGTGCTTCAGCGTGCGCGGCGGCGAGTTGGAGCAGGGAATTTTTTTGCGCGAGGAGCGCGAGATCGTCCTGCGTGATGGAAGCAGGGAACGCACTTTAATGCGACGCGAGGAAATCCCTCTGCCCGGTCTGCACAATGTCGAAAACGTAATGGCGGCGCTCGCTATCGGATTGAGTTGTAATGCGAATGCCGAGTCAATGCGCGAGACGGTGAAAAACTTTCGTTCAGTCGAACATCGTCTTGAGCGCGTCGCAGAAATAGACGGAGTTGTTTTTTACAATGACTCGAAGGCGACGAATGTTGACGCAGCATTGAAAGCGCTCGAAGCGTTTGCCGACAGCGAAGGGCGCATCGTTTTGATTCTCGGCGGGCGCGGCAAGGGATCTTCATACGCGCCCCTCGCGCCGCATATTCACAAACTTGGACGCGCCCTAATTTTGATCGGCGAAGATGCGGATCGAATCGCAAACGAGTTGGGAAATGATGCGCCCATTGAGCGCGCAACGGACATGAGCGATGCCGTCAGGCGCGCGCACGCGGCGGCGCAAACGGGCGACATCGTGCTGCTCGCTCCGGCGTGCGCGAGTTTCGATATGTACAACAGCTACGAGCATCGCGGACGTGAATTTAAAAGGGCAGTTGAAAATTTGCGAATCAAAAACTCTGAATCGGCTCGATTGGTCGGAGCGCAATCTTGATTTGAAATCAAGAATCTGAAATCGCAAATCGAAAATCTTTATGGCTCGGAAGTTACGATACGACGAATGGTTGTTTGCGGCGACGATTGGCCTCGCGCTCTTCGGCGTCGTGATGGTTTATAGCGCATCGGC
>JACDAW010000070.1 GCA_013695245.1 Pyrinomonadaceae bacterium
GAATCTACGAGCGCGCGTTGAAAACGCGAATCGGGTTGTTGAAGGATGAACGAGAAAACGTCTGCCGCGTAGGTCGCTGCATTGTCCTTGCCGATAGAAGGCCCGTGCCAACCAAGTTGAATGACGACGTTCTGTACGGGCTGGCGGATGATCGCACCCTCGCTTTTCGCAAGCGGCGGATGTTCGGCGGGTGGAAATTTTACAAACGGGTCTTCCGCCTGTTTCCAATCACCGAAGAGATCGGTCGCCAATCGAAACGCCGCATCGGGAGTTACGTCGCCCGTTATGATTAGTGCCGCGTTGTTCGGCACGTAATAGCGGCTTTGAATCAGCCGCATCGTATCGGTTGTTGCACTTGTAACCGTCTGGCGGTTGCCGCCCGGATTCTTACGGCTCGGATATTTGTAGAACAGGCGGTCGTTCATCGCGCGCCCCAGATAGCCGTAAGGATTCGATTCGCTGCGGTCGAGTTCGCCTAGAATGGCTTGGCGTTCCTGCTCGAATTGTCGTTCGTCAAAGAGCGGGTAGCGCGCCGCGTCGCGCATAAAGCGCATGGCGATGCCGATATTTGGAGAAGTCGTCGTGAAGTAGTAATTAACGAGTTCGGTCGAAGTCTCGGCGTTGAAAACCAACCCGATCTGATCGATTGACTTCACGTAATCTTCTTGATTAACGACCGCGCGGTTGGCTTTAAAGAACATGTGCTCGTAGAAATGCGAAAGGCCGTTCAGTTCCGGCGGCTCGGTGTAGGAACCGTTTTTGACGGCGAGTTCGATGGTCACAAGCGGCACGCTATGATCTTCGAGCACAATGATCTCAAGCCCGTTTGGAAGCACGCGGTTGACGAGTTGCCCTTGCTGTTGCGGCGCAGGTGACGATTGAGTTTGCGCGGCGGGTCTTTGCACAACTGCGCTTCGGCTTTGCTGCTGCTGGTGTGGCCGCACGGCGAGCGCACCGATTGGTGTAAGCAGTAAAGAAGCACAGAGCGCGAAAACTGTGGAGCGAAGTTTAAAGCATTTATTGTTCATAGAATGACTTTTACGAATCATCATTAAGAAGGCGTTTTGCCCGAAATGGTTGCAGCCCGCCAGAAGAGAAACACCTCACCCAAATTTATGAACACAGAATTAACAACGAATTTTTGAATCGTGTCAAACTCATCTGCAAGTTGATTATACTTTGATCAGGCAAGGAAACGTTAGAAGGACTTTTGTCCGTTTAATGCGTTGCGCGCCATTGGCGGCAAAGATCGCGTGAAGCGTTTTCCCAAGTTGGAAACTGGAAATCGAAGCTGCCTTCTAAAAGTTTTCCGGGAACGACACGCCGACTCTTTAAGATCAACTCAGTTTCCGTTCTCATAAAAACAGCGCCGACTTCTAACATCATCTCCGTCGCCGGAAGTCCGAACGGAACGCCCCACGCCTCGCGCATTTCGCGCATAAAATGAGCGTTCGGCAGAGGGTTTGGCGCGGCCAGATTAACTGCTCCTTCGATTTCTTCATGTTGAATCAGCCAATAGACGGCGCGCACAAAATCTTCGTAATGAATCCACGAGACATATTGCCGACCGTTTCCAGCGCGCCCGCCAAGTCCGCGGCGCACAAGACCGAGAAGCGTATCAAACACGCCGCCCCTATCAGGACTCATCACCATCGCCGCGCGCATCTTTACTTTGCGCGTGTGCGGTGCGTCCCATTCATCAGCCGCCTGTTCCCATGCTTTGGCTACGTCAATACTAAATCGCCAAGTGTCCTGCGCATCGGCTTCACTCCCGCCGAGGATGCCAGTATATTCGTCGTTCGCCCCGTCATAACGATGCGCGTAGATCGTCGCGGTGCTCATCTGTAGCCAGACGCGCGGCGGGCGTGAAGCACGTGTAACGGCTTCGCCAACTACCCGCGTTGATTTCACGCGCGACTCCATTATCTGTTGCCGATTCTCAGCCGTGTAGCGGCAATTGACGCTGCGACCAGCGAGGTTGATAACGACATCCGCCCCTTCAAACTCCGCCGCCCAATCGCCGATTGTCTCCGCATCCCAGAGCGTCACGCGACACGGCGCGCTTTTCAACTTACGACTGAGAATCACCACATCATGTTTGTCCTTAAGAAATGCACGCGCCAGAACATTTCCGACCTGTCCCGTGCCACCGCAAATCACAATTTTCATAAAGTCCCATCGCTCCATTTAGTAACCTTAAGCGTGAGCATTAACGCTGGAGCTAACCTGCTTTTTAAGAGCGGAGCGATTAAAAAGTCAGGTTCAGCGGCTTGTTCGGCTGCCTTCGTGCGAGTTCGTGGCTCATCCATCGTTACATATACAAAAATTCTTTCACTGATCCGTATCATTCATTCCATCGAATTGAGAACGAAATTCGGCTACTTGCCGCCGCAGTTCTTGTAGTTCGTCGTACATCTGCGGCAAACGTCCGAAGTAGGCGTTGATGCGTTTGTATTCATCAAGCGGGCGCACGGGCACTCCCCACACGATGCTACCGGCGCGCACGATTTTGCCCGGCAAAATTCCCGCCTTCGAGCCGACGATTGCTCCTTTCTGCACGCGCGCATGATCGCCCATCCCGACTTGCCCGCCGATCACGCAATCATCTTCAATTACGGTGCTGCCAGAGATTCCCGTCTGCGCCGCGATCACAACACGCTCGCCGATTTCCACGTTATGCCCGATCTGCACAAAGTTATCGATCTTTGTGCCGCGCCCGATGCGTGTCACGCCGAGCGCCGCGCGGTCAACGCAAGCGTTCGCGCCGATCTCAACATCGTCTTCGATCTCAACAGTGCCGACTTGCGGAAACTTGTGATACGCGCCCGCAGCATCGCGCACATAGCCGAAGCCGTCCGCACCGATAACGACGCCTGCATGAAGAATTACACGCTCGCCCAAATGCACGTTGTCGTAAACAGTAACGTTGGGGTGAATCAAGCAGCCGCGCCCGATGCGCACGTCGTCGCCGATAAATACGCCGTGATGAATCTGCGCTTCCGCTCCGACGTGAGCGCGCGCCCCGATGTACGCGCCTGAGCCGACGAATGCGCTTGCGTCAACGTTCGCCGTTTCGTGTACAACGGCCGTTCGATCAATCGCGGGTTGATTTTGTTTCGGCGGGCGCAGGATTTTAGCGACGAGCGCGAAAGCGAGTTTCGGATGTTTCGCTTCGATGCAAGATCGCCCTTCAATCGCATTGTCCTCCGGCACGATCAAGCAAGACGCTTTGCTCTCTTGCGCGAGCGACAACGCTTTCGCATCTTCGACAAAGGCGATTGTTCCTTCCGCAGCGTTTTCAAGGTCGGCGATGCGCGTGATGACTACTCGACCGTCGCCTGCGACGCGCCCGTTGACGAGCGCGGCAAGCTCGTCAACCTTTCTTTCTTTCACTTCCTCGTCCATAAAATGTGCGCGCGCTCATTCTTATTTCAACGCAAGGAGGAAGCGCGCCTGTGTGTTGAGCGTTTCTAAGCAATAGCCTCAGATAAGAGATGGAGACATTACCCACGAACCGACACGAAAGCGCGCCAAATCTATTTCAAGTTGCTTTATTTCGTGACGCTTCGTGAGTTTTAGTATTCTTCTCTTTCTAGCCTGATAAGTTTAATGATTTTGTGCGATAGCGCGAACCTCAGAGCGCAGTTTTCCGTCTTGCACGTCAATCAAGATTTCCGCATCTCTTGCTTCTCCGAAATTATCAAACGCCGCTTGCTCGACGGACGCGACCAACTCGGCGTGAAGCCCGCGCGCGCCCGTGCCGCGCCTCTCGCTGCGCGCGATCATATAGTCGAGCGCGGTTTCAGTTACGCGCAAACTCAAACCTTCCCCTTTAAACTCGCCCTCGAATTGCGGCAACACGTTTTCGACGAGAATGCGCCGCAGCGTCTCCGGCGGAAGCGCGGGGAAATTAACGATGCGCGCGAAACGTCCGATGACTTCCGGCAAGAATCCGTATTTATGAAACGAGCCGACTTCTTCGAGCGTCAATTCGCCCGCTTCGTCGCCGTCGTTTGCGCTGCGGAAGCCGATGCTTGAGCGCGCCTTGATTAACTCCTCTAACCCTGAAAACGCCCCGCACGCGATAAACGGAATGTCGCGCGTCGAGATTTGCGCGCGTTCGCCGAAAGATGAAAAGCCGTAGTCCATCGGAACCATCACGTCTGCGCCGTCGAGCATCGTCAGCAATT
>JACDAW010000076.1 GCA_013695245.1 Pyrinomonadaceae bacterium
GCGGTTGAACTTGCCCGCGCTGCTTTCGCTCATGCCCAACAAACTGGCTTTGACACTTTGCTCATTGACACCGCCGGACGTCTTCACATTGACGATGCGTTAATGGAAGAACTCGTGCAGATCAAAGGCGACACGCGACCCGTAGAAACATTGTTCGTAGCAGACGCGATGACGGGACAAGACGCGGTGCGCTCGGCCGAAGAGTTTCATCGAAGAGTTGGTATTACGGGCGTGATCCTGACGAAGATGGACGGCGATGCGCGCGGCGGCGCGGCGCTCTCGATCAAGCAAGTCATCGGACAGCCCGTGAAGTTCGTCGGCGTCGGCGAAAAGTATGATGCGCTTGAGCCGTTTTATCCTGATCGCATCGCGCAGCGCATCATCGGCATGGGCGACGTTCTATCGCTCATCGAAGAGGTGCAATCGAAAGTCGATCAATCGGAAGCCGAAGAGCAACTGAAGAAGCTTCAGAAGAACGAATTTACGCTTGACGATTTTCGCGGACAGTTACGGCAGGTGAAAAAGTTGGGATCGCTGTCGAAGTTGATGAAGATGCTGCCGGATCAACTTTTGGGCGGAATGGGGATGCCGCAGTTGGACGAAGAGCAATCAGCGCAGATGGAGAAGGAACTCAAGCGCACGGAAGCGATCATTGATTCGATGACGATTGAAGAGCGGGACGATCACCGAATCTTGAACGCGAGTCGCCGCCGTCGCATCGCGCGCGGTTCGGGAGTGCAGGTCGCGGAAGTAAATGCCTTGATCAAGCAGTATGTCGAGATGCGCGGGATGATGCGTCAACTCTCCGGCGCAGGTCTTTTCGGAGGCGGCGCGGGCGGCGGAGGTTTGAAGGGACGCATGGCGCGCCGCATGGCGGGCATGATGGGGATGCCGGATTTGAGCGGCATGATGGGCAACGGCGGCGGCGATGCAGATGATTTGCCTGCGCTACCGCCGATGCCGGGCGGCGGCGGAAACTCCGCGCGCAAAAAGAAGAAGGCGAGACATAAGAAAAAGAGGTAGTGAGCAGTAAGCAGTAGAAGAAAGAAGTTTTACTGCTCACCCCTTACTGCTCACTTCATACGGAGGAGAAAGACTTGTTAGCAATTCGCTTGATGCGCATGGGCGCGAAAAAGAGACCGTCGTATCGTGTGATCGTTAAAGAGAAGTTGTCGAAGCGCGATGGGGCTTATCTTGAGAACGTTGGCATCTACGATCCAACGCGCAACCCGGCCGAGGTGCGGCTCAATATGGAGCGCGTGCGTTACTGGATGGAGCGCGGCGCGCAGCCGACTGATACGGTGCGGCAGTTAATAAAGAAGCACGGTGCAAACACGCCGCAGCAGCAACCGGAAGGGCAAGACGCGGGAACAAATAACACTGCCGTCGCTCCCGTCGCTTAGATTCTTCGCGCGCAATTCTTTGCTTCGCCGTTCGCCAGAACGAAAGAGTTTTCAGCGAAAGGTATTCGCCGATGAAAGAAGCCGTTGAGATGATCGTCAAGGCTTTGGTGAACGAACCGGAGAGAGTGGAAGTGCGCGAAGCGGAGGGTGAACGCGGGACGGTAATGATTGAGGTGCGAGTTGCGCAAGAAGACGTGGGTAAAGTGATCGGGCGACAGGGAAGCACGATCCGCGCTTTGCGCTCCGTGCTTCACGCGGCGGGCATGAAGCACAACCGGCGCTTCGTGTTGGATGTTGTGGAATGAGCGACGGGCGAGCGATTGATGGCGCGGAGGAGTTGGTGGCCGTCGCGCTGGTGGTAAGAACGAGGGGTTTGCGCGGGGAGTTGGTCGCTGAAATTTTGACGGGCTTTCCCGAACGCTTTGCCGACACGAAGACGCTCATCGCCGTCTTTCCGTCGAAAGCGCGTGAAAAAGTTTTAATTGAAAATTTCTGGTTTCAAAAGGATCGTGTGATATTAAAGTTTGAGGAATACGATTCGGTTGAAGCGGCAGAAAAATTCATTGGATGCGAACTCGCCGTGCCAGAGAGCGAGACGGTTGAGTTAGATGAAGATGAGTTTTACGATTGGGAGTTGGAGGGGTGCGCGGTTGAAACCGTCAGGGGTGAAGTGATCGGGCGCGTGCGCAGCGTGTGGCACGCGGGCGGCGTACCGCTTCTCGTGATAGATGGCGCGGGAGAAGCGGAACATCTCGTTCCGCTCGCGGAAAAAATTTGCGTTGAGATCAATGTAGATCGCAAGCTGATTCGTATTGATCCTCCCGAAGGATTGTTGGAGTTGTAACAGGAAATTGAAATTCAAGGTTTCAGATTCCTTGTTGCTGATTGAATATCGTTGAGTGCTATTTGAAAATCTTTCGTGCTTCGCTTTGATATTATTTCGATCTTCCCGGACTATTTTAGCGCGCTCTTTGAATTCGGAATTGTGCGGCGCGCGCGCGCGGGCGGGTTAGTTGAGATCAACGCGCACGATCTGCGTGATTGGACACAGAACAATCACCGCGCGGTTGACGACCGTCCGTTTGGGGGCGGCGACGGAATGGTTTTAAAGCCTGAACCGTTGTTTGCCGCCGTCGAGAGTTTGACGGGCGCACAGCAGGCAAGCGAATTGAAAGATCGAGCGCGCGTTGTGTTGCTGTCGCCGCAGGGTCGCGTGTTCAATCAAAAGCTAGCCGTTGAGTTGTCGCAAGCCGAGCAAGTGGTTTTGATCTGCGGGCGTTATGAAGGGGTTGACGAGCGCGTCGCCGAACATTTGGTGAGCGATGAGATTTCGATTGGCGATTATGTTTTGTCGGGCGGTGAGGCGGCGGCGGCTGTCTTAGTTGACGCGATTGTGCGGCTTCTGCCCGGCGCGCTGGGCAGTGAAACTTCGGCGGTCAACGAATCCTTTTCCGAAGGACTGCTTGACTATCCGCACTACACGCGCCCGCCGGAATTTCGCGGGCGCCGGGTGCCGGAAGTTTTACTCGGCGGCAATCACGCCGAGATTGAGGCGTGGCGACGCCGCGCGGCTTTGAAGAATACGAAGCGCAATCGCCCTGATCTGTTAGCGCGAACGGTTTTGAGCGAGGCGGAAAAATCATGGCTCGACGATGAACATGATTGAGTCGCAATCGGTAAATGATATTAAACGAAAATATTTTGTCAACGGAGTTGTGATCATGAATCGTTTGGATAATGTTGAGGAGCCGCAATTGCGCGCCAATGTCCCGGAGTTTCAACCGGGCGACACGGTGCGCGTCCACGTGCGTATTAAAGAGACAGAGACGAAGGAGCGGCTACAGATTTTCGAGGGCGTGGTGATCGCGCGCAAAGGCGGCGGGGTGCGCGAAACCGTGACGGTGCGCAAGGTGAGTTTCGGCGTCGGAGTGGAAAGGATTTTTCCGCTACACGCGACGATTGTCGATCACATTGACGTTATCAAACGCGGTCGCGTGCGCCGCGCGAAGCTCTACTACATGCGATCCTTGCGCGGTAAAGCCGCCCGCATCCGTGAGCGCGACACACGGCAAGCGAAGGATACGGGACAGGCGCAAGCCGCAGGTAAAAAATAAAGCCATAATTAATGTTTGAAGCGGGGCGACAACTTACGAACCGAGATGTCGCCTGCTCATCCTACTAGCGCATGAACGAAACTCAACGATGAGTTCTCGCACGTCGAAAAGAGAAAAGCGAGCTTCGGACGTCGGCGTTGTTTTTGAGACGAGGGCGCGCGCCGATGGCTATCGTTTGATCGCAGGCTTGGATGAGGTCGGGCGCGGCGCGTTGGCCGGCCCCGTAGTTGCCGCCGCCGTGATTCTCGATCCGGAAGCGCCTCTGCCTTTTGGTCTCGATGATTCAAAGAAGTTAAGCGCAAGTGAGCGCGAACGCATTGCATGTGAATTGCGGCAGACGATTCTTGCTTATTCATTTGGCGTTATCGCTCCTGAAGAGATTGACCGCATCAACATTCTCCAAGCGACGCGGCGCGCGATGCTCGCCGCGCTCGAAAGTCTTAGTCTGCAACCCGATTACCTGCTGATTGATGCGCTTCAACTGAGAGAGACCACGCTTCCGCAGCAAGCTATTATTCGCGGCGATGCGATCTCGGCTTCAATCGCCGCCGCTTCCGTGATCGCCAAAACCTACCGCGACGGATTGATGCGCGAATACGACACTGCATACCCGCAATACGGTTTCGCGCGCCACGTCGGATACGGCACGCGCGTTCACCTTGCGGCGATTGCCGCACACGGCGCGTGTCCGATTCATCGTCGAAGTTTTCGCGGTGTGCTCCCCGCCGTTTAGAAAGCAAAAATTGTTTCTTCACGTTCTCACTCTTCACCACCGCCAAAGATGAACGGTAGCACCCGGCCGCTGCACATCGGAATTGACGCGCACGCCGTCGGAACAAAACTGGCGGGCAACGAAACATACATCGCAAACCTCATCGAAGCTCTCGCCGCGCTTGACACTCCGCATCGCTACACGCTCTATGTAACGAAACAAGAAGCCGTCGAGCGTTTTCGTAATCGCTGGCCGCGCTTCTCGGTGCGACGCACGTTGCCGCATTCGCCGCTCGTGCGCATCCCCGTCACGCTCGCCGCAGAATTGCGTCGCCGCCCCGTCGATCTGCTTCACGTACAATTCACCGCGCCGCCGCTTGCGCCATGTCCGGTGGTAACGACGATCCACGATCTGGCTTTCGAGCACATCCCGGAAACTTTCAAGCGTCGCAGCTTCACACAGTTGCGCCTCACCGTGCGTCGCACAGCGCGCCACGCCGCGCATATCATCACGCCCTCTGAGTTTTCTCGTCAGGACGTGATTAAAACTTATGACATCAAGCCTGAGCGCATCAGTGTCACGCCGGAAGCTGCCGCACCGCACTTTGCGCCTGTCACCGATCAAGAATTGATTGAAGCCATAAAGCGGCGTTACGGAATCGCGGGCGACTACATTCTTGCGGTCGGCTCGATTCAGCCGCGCAAGAATCTGCCACGCCTCATTCGCGCTTACGCCAACTTGCGCCGCAAGCGGCCTGCAGGTAATCTGCCGCAATTGGTATTCGTCGGCAAACAGGCGTGGCTCTACGCCGAAACGTTGCGGGCATTGGAAGAATCCGGCGTTAAAGCGCAGACGGTGCTGACGGGCTACGTGCCCGAAGCGGATTTACCCGCGCTTTATTCTGGCGCTCTCTGCTTCGTCTATCCGTCGTATTTTGAGGGCTTCGGTTTGCCACCTCTAGAAGCGATGCAGTGCGGCACGCCCGTCATCACAGGCAACTTAACGAGCTTGCCGGAGGTCGTAGGCAGTGCGGGTTTAACCGTCAATCCGTTTGACGAAGAACAACTCACGGCTGCGCTCGGAAAATTGATTGACGACGAAAACCTTCGCGCTCACCTGCATCGTATAGGTATCGAGCGCGCCGCGCAGTTTAGCTGGCAGAAGACGGCGCAGCTAACGCTGGCAGTTTATGAACAAGTGGCGGAAGCAAAGTAGGAAGGCGAAGGGATGAAGTGCGGACAAAGCTTAATAAAGCTTTGATGTTATTCAACTGATTATTATTTGATCACGTCGCAAGGCGTGTCCACACTTCAGCCTTTCGCCCTCCGCCTTCCGCCTTTATTTAAGATGCGTTTAGCGATTCTCGGAACACGCGGAGTGCCCGCTTCTTACGGCGGATTTGAAACTTTCGCCGAGCAACTTTCGACTCGTCTTGCCTCGCGCGGGCACGACGTAACAGTTTATTGCCGTTCGCATTATGTCTCTCCGCGCCAACTCGAATATAGGGGCGTGCGCCTCAAAGTGTTGCCGACGATTCGGCACAAGTATCTCGATACAATCGTGCATACGTTCCTCTCCGCGCTGCACGCTGCGGGGCGCGGTCGCTACGATGCCGCGCTTATCTGCAACGCCGCCAATGCGCCCTTCGCGCCCATCTTGAGAATCGCAGGGACACCCGTTGCGATTAACGTTGACGGACTTGAACACAAACGTCGCAAATGGAATTTCTTAGGGCGCTGGTACTATCTCGCCGCC
>JACDAW010000096.1 GCA_013695245.1 Pyrinomonadaceae bacterium
CGCGGCGACGTGGCGGCTGTAAAAGCGGCCGTTGATGCTGGTGCAGCGGCCGCCGCGCGCGTCGGCAAAGTCACGGCGACGCACGTTATTGCGCGCCCGCACGCGGACGTGGACACGGGGATTCCCGTTTTGAAGACAGGCGAGACGACGCGCAAGAAGATCAGCGGTTCGGTGCACGGTGAAAGATGACGTCCGGTCTTTAATTTAGATGGCGCTCAACTCTCCAAGCAGCCTGCCCCGTGAAATGTTTTCATTAAGTGGCGTAATTCATAATAAACTTGCGCAGGGAGGCATCAGGATTTGATTACTGCGGTTTGTTTAGACAGTCAATCGAAGAAGTTCACGGACGAATTTCCGGTCGCGGACATTAGCGACATGTGCCTCAGCGAGGGAAAAGTCGTGTGGGCTGATGTCACCGATCCGACGGGGCAAGATTTTATCAACCTCGCGGAGGAATTCGGTTTCCACGCGCTCTCGATTGAAGATTGCCAGCGCGCGCACCAGCGCCCCAAAGTCGAAGAGTATCCGGGCTACTATTTTATTGTGCTCTATGAAGCGGAACTCGTCGGAGAAAACGATCACCTAGAGCTGCGTGAACTAAACATCTTTCTCGGCAAAAACTATCTCGTTACCGTTCACCCGCGCCCCGTTCGCGCGCTTCAAACGGCCGCCCGATTGTGGCATGAATGGACTGACAGAGCGGAACAAGGTTCGGGTCTGCTCGCCTATCTTTTGATTGACGCTATCGTTGACGATTACTTTCCGCTCTTGGACATCATCAGCGAACGCATGGACGATCTCGAAGATCAAATCTTCGGTGAGTTTCAATCCAAGTCTATCGAAGAAATCTTTCACACCAAGAAACAACTGCTGCACTTGCGCCGCTCGATCACGCCCCTGCGCGATGTGTTTAATACATTGCTCAGGCGCGAGCAGCCGATCTTCGCGCGCGAAATTCATTTCTACTTCCAAGATGTGTACGACCATATCATCCGCGTCGCAGACTCGATTGACACGTTGCGCGATCTGCTCGGCTCAACGATGGACGCATATCTTTCGATGTCCGGCAACCGCATGAACCAAGTGATGAAGCGGCTGACTTCCGTCTCTACGATCCTGATGTCTGTAACGCTGATCGCGGGCATCTACGGCATGAACTTTACATACATGCCGGAGCTTGGCTGGCGCTATGGTTACGTCTTCGCGCTCGTCTCGATGGTCGTGATCGGGTTAGGACTTTACCTCTACTTGAGGAAAATTAAATGGCTGTAGAAAACTTTGAGAATGGACAACGGCCGGAGCGCGCGGTTGAAAAAAAGATTGACACAGGGAAACTCGCGGCGAAGCTTGCGCCGCCAGAAGAGTCGGGCGGCAACGCTTCTGTTTCCGCTTCTCACAATGACGACAGCTTTAACGTTGATACCGGAAGCCTCAATCTGCCGAAAGGTGTTTTGGAGCAAGAACCTGCGGCATGGCTTTCGCGCCCCGCCCCTGTGGTTGTCTTTCTGGTGTGTGTCGCCGGGATATTCATCCTTATTATCGCTTACCTCATCTCTTCAATGCCGGTTAAATAGATAACCGTCAACGAAGAACACGGTCGCAGCGAGTGAGAAAAGCTACGACCGTGTTCTCGTGTTCGGGTTGTTAAATTTTATGGAGTGCGGCGATTGCTGTTCGGTCGCGCGGGCGCGGTCGTCGCGTTTCTCGGCTGCGTCGCCGAAGGTCTTGACGATTCGCCGCCGCGCGGCGCGGTGTAGCCGGGGCGGGTGACAGCAACACGTTTCTCTTTGCCGGGCGCGTCGGCAACCGTGACGCGAACGGTGCGATAACCGCCATCGCGCGCTTTGTTCGTCGGGTTGTAGCTGATCACGTACTGCGTGCGTAAATCGCGCGTGATCTGATCGGCGATTGTCGGCATCTCGGAAAGCGTCTGCGGGAAGAAGGCGCGACCGCCGGTTTCCTGCGCGAGACGATTGATAAAGTCAACGGCGCGTTTGCGCGAATTTTTACGGATGATACCGCCGTCCTCAGCGTCGAGTTCGTTGACGAAACCGATCACGTAGATTTGAATGTCAGATTCGCGGAGACGTGCGAAGAGTTGCTCTTGCCGATAAGTGCTCCGGCGGTCTTCGCCGTCCGTGACAATGATCAGCGCGCGCCGACGGCGATCCTCCTGATTGGTGTTGCTGCGACGCTCTCTGAGCGCGTCGGCGGCAACATAGATCGCATCAATCACGGCCGTTTGGCCGGGTTCGGTAACGAAATCATCTAGCGCCTCGTTAAGCGCCGTCGTGTTAGATGTGAAGTCTTGTTTCAACTCGATCTGATCGCTGTCAACAAAGCCAATGATGAAAGATTCATCGCCCGGCTTATTACTGTTGATAATGGCTTTGCCCGCGTCAACCACAGTCGGAAGTTGATTGCGCAGCGAGCCTGAGTGATCGACTAAAAGCCCGTAAGTGATCGGCACTTCTTCTTTCGTGAAGAGTTCGATTGTTTGAGGCACGCCGTCTTCCGCGATGCGAAACTCTTCGCGCCGCACGTCGTTGATCGGGCGATTCTGGCGATCAACAACACGCACCTGCAAATTGACTAAGTTGGTGCTTACTCTGATGACATCGTTAGGGTCAACCTCTTCGCCTTCGGGCGGCGTGGGCGACGCAACCGGAGTGGGAGCAGAGGGCGGCGGCGGTGGAGGCGGCAAAGGCAGTCGGTCGTTTTGCGATGCGGGCGGCGTCGGAGTCGGGCGCGAGGAAGTTTGATTTATCGTCGTCGGTTGCGGCGTCTGCGGCACGGCGCGACGCGGGCGGGCTGGTTGGCCGGTTTGTTGTGCGTAGGACGAAGAGAAAAAGAGAGCGGCCGAAGCCACCAAAAGGAAGGCCATGAGTGCTGACAGGCGATTTAATCTTTTCAATTGAATTCTGTTATGTCGCATAAGCTGTTTGTCTTCCGAAACCCCTTTTAAAGAGTCAAATTAAAACGCCCCGTCCAAACGCCCGCCGACATCCGCGAAGTGGAGAGCGAAGCACAGGGCGTTTTGTTCTAAAAAAGCCGCTCAAAGAATTCATCGTGTGCGGCTGGGGCAAAAATCTGATGGGCAAACTGCCAAACGCTCGAAAGAGCGCACCACTTAAAAGATGAGAAGAATGGCGCGCGGCGTTGCCACGACGGGAAGGGACAACTCTTCATCACGGAGCGTGTGAGCTTAGCGGCGGTTAACAGTGGCGTAATAACCTTCGCGACTGCGGACATAAAGACGCGGAAGTCCGCGCGGCGGCGTGACCTTAACCTTAAGGCGATGCCAGCTACCGTCGGCCGTGAAGTTAGAGGGACGATAGCCGATTGAATACTGATGACGAAGTTCAAGCGCGATGCGCTCGAAGATGTCGTTCATCTCGGCGTTGGTTTGCACGGGAAAGTATTTACCGCCGGAGACGCCTGAAAGTTCCGTTAATATGCCTTCTCCCGCCATCGAATCAGAGTTCGCACCCTGATCGAGAATGCCCACCGAATAAATAGTCACATCCGATTCTTTCAACAAACGGCGCACTTCAGTGAACGTGTAGCGGGAGTTGTTGTCCTGCCCGTCGCTGATGAGGATGATCGCGCGTTTGCGATGCGTGCCGCGAATCACCTTTTCTACTCCGAGATAACAAGCGTCGTAGAGCGCCGTCTGTCCTTTGGTCTGGATGAAGGTGAGCTTGCTTAGAAGCGCGTCGCTATTGCGCGTGCGGTCAAGCAGCAGTTGCGCGCGGTCGTTAAAGCCGATCAGGAAATACTCGTCGCGCTCGTGGCTCGTTTCAATAAAGCGCGCGAGGGCTTCGCGGGCGCGGTTGATTTTATCGCCGCTCATCGAACCGGAAACGTCGAAGACGATGCCGAGGCTGACGGGCGCATCTTCGTCGCTAAAGAAAGTGATCTCCTGCGGCACTTTTTCGTCGGTAAGGGAAAACGCGCCGCGCTCAAGACCGGAGACAAACCGCCCGTAACTGTCTTGCACTGTCACTGTGACGGTAACAAGATCGGAGTTGATCAGAATGTTGTCGTCGTCGAGTCCGCCGCTCGGTTGTCCGCCCGGCGGCGGCGTAGGTTGCGCGGTGGCGGCGCGCGGCGCGGTGTTTTGTTGCTGCGCGGAGGCCGGATGTTGAGTGAAAGTTGCGAGCAACACGAGAGTAAAGCACGCGAAAACAAGAAGCGGGACTCGGACGCGACGCGCGAATTTCATAACTTCTCCGGCGATTAAAACAACTCTTGAACTTTGGGCTTGTAAATGGATGCGCGAGAACGCTTCTTCGTTGTTTGACGAAAGATGCCCGCCTCGCTCAAATTCATTGTAAGGCAGGCTCATGACGGAAGCAAGAAAGTTGCGGCGAAAGAATAATTTCGCGCTTGAGTTCCCGATTGATTGCAACTTTCCACCGTCCGAAGCGTGAACGGAAAGGCGGGGCGTAAGAGAACGCTTTGCCCTTAATCGCATATTTTTCAGTGGGGCGGCAGGCGCGTGTTATAATTTTCAAGGTCAAGCAGTCTGCCCCGATCCTCTTCGTGCGGACTAATTTTTGTGTTGCGATGATCAAGTTTGTTTGTCGTCTGGGAACGCCTGCGGGCGAAGTGGTGACGCGCACGATTGAAGCGGCGGGTGCATCGGAAGCGCGCGTGCGATTGGAGAGCGAGGGCTTTCGCGTCTTCTCGATTCTGCCGCCGAGGGCGACGGGCGCATCCGCTTTAACGCGCGGCGGGCGCGCAGGCACTACGCCGCGCGTTAAAGCGCCTGACTTCCTGCTCTTCAATCAACAACTCGCCGCTTTGATTCGCGCCGGTATTCCGATCTTACAATCAATTTCGATGCTCCGCCGCCGCGCGACAAGCTCGCGCTTGCGCAACGTGCTCGCCGATGTTGAAGAGAAAATTCGCGGCGGCGCGGCGCTCTCCGAAGCGTTCGCCGCGCAAGGCCCCATCTTCCCGCGCATCTACACGGCTTCCATCCTTGCGGGCGAGCGCTCCGGCGCGCTCGATGAAGTGTTGCGGCGTTATGTTGATTACGTGCGGCGCGGTGTCGAAGTGCGGCGCAAGGTGCGCAGCGCGCTCGCTTATCCGAGCCTCTTGCTGCTCGCATCGCTTGGCATGGTCGCCTTTTTGACGATGTTCGTTGTGCCGCGCATGTCGAACGTCTTTTTAGGTTTTAACACGGAGTTGCCGACCGTCACCGTCGTCGTCGTTGGCATCTCAACTTTCGTCGCCTCCAACAGTTTCTGGCTGTTTCCCTTGTTGCTCGTCGCGGCGGGCGCGCTTCTTTTGTGGGGGCGCACACCTTCGGGCAAACTTATCGTTGACGGTTTGCTTCTAAAAGTACCGATTGCAGGAGTGATGCTGCGCCAACTCTCCATCGCGCAGGTAACGCGCTCGCTGTCAACTCTGCTCGCGGGTGGCATCACGCTCGTCGAATCATGGGAGATCGCGGCCGAGTCGATCACAAATAGAGAGTTGCGGCGGCGGAGCGTGAGCGTGTTGCCGATGATCCGCGAAGGGCGTTCGTTCACGGAAAGCTTGGAGATTTCGGGGTGGATGCCGGAACTGGCGCTCGATATGATCGGCGTCGGTGAGCGTTCCGGTTCTCTGCGCGAGATGTTGGAAGAGGTGGCGACGTTTTACGACCGCGAATCGGAAGTGCGCCTTGAGCAGTTGACGACCGTCATTGAGCCTGCGATCCTATTGGTGATGGGCGGAGTCGTAACGACGATCCTGCTCGCCATCTATCTCCCGATCATCCAAACCATTTCAAACGCGGCGACCCGCTAAGAAACATTAAAGAGACGTTCGTCCGCTTCAGCAGTTTAGAGTAGAGCGCGCCACGAAATGAAACAGTTAACGGAAGAGACCATCGAGACTTTGAGCGACGCAGACGAGATGCGCGCCGCCGCGATCACGGATACGTCCGCGTTGGACGACGATCTGATCGCTACGGCGCGGGCGAACGCTCCTTCGACGAACGGCTCGACCCCGACGGAATTAAACGATCCGCCCGAAGTGAAGGAAGCGCGCAAACTCGCGCTACGCCATCGGCTGCCCTTCGTCGATCTGCTTCCGGCAAGCGGCGAATCTCCGATTGATTACAGTTTGCTGGGTGAGTTGCCCGTTGATCTCATGCTGCGCTACGGCTTCGTGCCGCTTGCGCGAGTGGGTAAACGTTTGCACGTTGCGCTCGCCGATCCGACCGACCTTGAACGCCTTGACGAACTCGCCGGGGCATTGCGCGCCCGCCTCGTGCCGCACGTTGCTACGTCTGGGCAGATCGAAGCCGTGCTCAAGAAGGGCGATGCCACGCAGCGCGTTCTGCAAGAAGCGGCGAGCGGTTTCCGTCTCTCGCTCGTCAAAGAAACCGAACAGGGCGAAGAAGTCTTAGACCTTGATCGCTTGGCGACCGACAGCGAGATGTCGCCGATCATCAAGCTTGTTGACACCATCGTTTTTAACGCGCTTGAATCGCGCGCCTCAGATATTCACATCGAAACGCGCGACACCAACGTGCTCGTTAAATACCGCATTGACGGCGCGCTCTATGCGAAAGTCGATCCGATTGACTTGCAGCACCACCAAACATTGATTTCGCGCATCAAGGTTATGTCGGAACTCGACATCGCCGAGCGGCGCGTGCCGCAGGACGGACGTTTCCGCGTGCGCTACAAAGGTCGCACGGTTGATTTTCGCGTGTCGATCATGCCGACCGTACACGGCGAGGATGCCGTTATTCGTATTCTCGACAAAGAGCAGATCAACGAATCGTTCCGTGATCTGCGCCTTGACGTGATCGGCTTTGGGGAAGAGGACGTGCGGAAGTTTCGCCGCTACATCGCCGAGCCTTACGGCATGGTGCTTGTGACGGGCCCCACCGGATCAGGAAAGACGACGACGCTTTACGGCGCGCTTAACGAAATTAGAAACGAAGAAGACAAGATCATCACGATTGAAGACCCGGTTGAATATCAACTGCACGGCGTGACGCAGATTCCCGTCAACGAAAAGAAGGGACTGACTTTCGCGCGCGGGCTTCGTTCGATCTTGCGTCACGACCCGGACAAGATCATGGACGGCGAAATCCGCGATTCCGAAACCGCGCAGATCGCTATTCAATCCGCCTTGACCGGACACCTAGTATTTACTACGGTTCACGCTAACAACGTGATTGACGTGATCGGGCGCTTCCTGAACATGGGCGTCGAACCGTATAACTTCGTATCGTGTTTAAACTGCGTGCTCGCGCAAAGGTTGGTTCGCATATTGTGCGTGACGTGCAAACGCAGCTATCTGCCGCCGGACGAAGAATTGCTTGAATCGGGCTTGAAACCGGAGGAGCACGCGGGCCGAGTCTTTTACCAATCGGTTGGCTGCGACGCCTGCAACCATACCGGCTATCGCGGGCGCACGGCGATTCACGAACTTCTTGATCTCTCCGACAACATCCGCGAGATGATCATTGAACGGCGGCCGGGCAGTGAAGTGCGTCGCGCGGCGGAAGCGGAAGGTCTGTCGAGTTTGCGCGAATCCGCGCTACAGAAAGTTTTTAGCGGCGTTTCAACCCTGCACGAGATCAATCGCGTCACGTTCGTTGAAGAGATCGGCGTCAGGTAAAAAATCTGAAAGGCATTGTGGCTTTAAGCTTTCGGAACGTTCGTTCCCGCGCGGCGTGTTATTAAAGGCAATCGCGGCGCGCG
>JACDAW010000319.1 GCA_013695245.1 Pyrinomonadaceae bacterium
GAGTTCGACCGGTTCACTTGTGCGTTCGCCCGTTAAGGCAAGGTTCTGCGGATTCTGCGCGCGGTCGCTGGCGACGATCTTAAAGACATAACGCCCGTCGGCTAACGCCGCGCTGTCAACCGTATAAAAACTATCGCTCAATCCTTCTTTCAAAGAACGGAACGCATTTTCGTTCAACCCTCGATAGTAAACAGCGTATTCGAGATCGTCGCCGTTCGCATCCTCCGCTTGCCAGACGATTGAAACCGCGCCCCTTTGAAATACGCGACGCGGCGGAGCTTGCGCCGCCCCGCCGCCGCCGAAGAGCGCGGGGTCAAGACCGGAAGCCGCGATGTTCGGGTCGTTCTGTATCTGCATGATCGTCTGCAAAGCGACGCCCGGCGGAAGCGTTGTGATCGACAAAATCTCCGGCGCAACATTGCGCGGCAGATAAGCGATGCTTACATCTTCCACACGCGGACTTGAACTCGCATTGCCCGCTCCTCCACTTACCCGCCGTAACACTACGCGCCACTGAATGAAACGCGCGCGCGGGCTGTTGATTTGCGCGCTCATTCCGTTTGCTGCATCAACGCGCGCCGCGCTCCACTCGCTCCACGTCTGGTCGGGTCGCTCGGTGTTTCCCGCGCGCGTCTGCAACTCGACGCCGCTCGCGCTTCCCAGCCAACGAATCCGTCCCCACGTGGCGACAAACTTCGCATCACGCACCGGCGATTCATATTCGCCTTCGCCCGTCGGTTCCGCGCTCAAACGAAAAAGTTTTCCTTCGTTGCTCGTCGCTGCAAGCAGATCGCCCCCGCGCAAAGCGAACGACGACACTTGCCCTTCCGTCGTTTGCACAAGCAACGTGTCGCGCCCTTCATCCGTGACGAAATAAATGCGCCCCTTGTCGCTTGTGCCGACGAGCACGCCTCCGCCGCGCGGAGCGGGAGCAAGCGCAAAGCCCGTCACCGCGCTCGAACTCCACAACACATCCGTCACTCCTTCTGGAGTGATGCGAAACACAGCAGTGCGTGCCGCCGTCAGATCGTTGCGACTGCGCGCCGGGGTCGGCTGCGCGCTGGTTTGATTCGACGGATCATCCGTCGTCCCTTGCAGGCTCGAACTTGCGCCCGCCGCGCCCGAAGCTGTGCTTGAAGATTGCGAAGTGGAAGGCTGACGCGCACTGCTCGCCGCCGCATCGCTTAACGCCAAAGCATAAATCGCTCCGTCGGCGGCCGTCGCAAGCGCATGAATCTCGCGCAACGGCGCGTCGAAGAGCGCAAACGCTTTGCCGTCCGCGCCAATGCGCAACACAAGTCCGCCCGGATCAGTTCCCGCGATCAAATTACCGCGCGCGTCAACCACGAGCGAGATCACATGCGTCTCGTTCGTGTCAAAGAGCAACGAACTTTGCGCGTTCGAGTTCGTTCCGCGCACAAGATAGAGTTTGCCCGTATCGCCCGTGCCGACAGCCAACGCGCCGTCCGGCATCACCGCCAACGCCCAGATGTATTTGTCGGACGGATCGAAGAACGTTTCCGCGCGTCCGTCGGCATTGATGCGATAAACTTTTCCTTCCGGCGACGTGCCCGCATAAAGCGTGCCGTCGCGCCCCACCGCAAGCGCTGTCACATCTAATTCCGGCGCATCATAAAGCAGCGTCCCCTGCCCGTTTGCGTTGACGCGAAAGATGCGCCCATCGTGTCCCGTGCCGAGATAGACGTTACCGTTTGCGTCCGCCGCGCTCGACCACACATAAGTTTCCTTAGTATCAAAGATGGAAGCGAAGGCCGGAGCAAGCACCAGCGCGCCCGTATCCGTTACGGAAACGCCGCGCGCTTCGCCCTTCAGGAGTTCGGCGCGCGAATTTATTTTCCACACCTGCGGGCCGCCCGCGCGGGTTGAAGAAGAGAAGACAAGAAAGCATAAAAGGACAGAAAGAATTTTCGCGCAATGCGAAAAATGAAATTTATCGTTCATGAAGTAATGAGTCCGCCTTGTAAATCGAAAATATAAATTTACTCTTGCTATCTTATCAAATCTGACGCGTGCCAATCGCCGCGTGAAGCAAAACAAACATCTTTTGCGGCGGGCGACCGAACTCTGCGTTTTCGTGTTTACGCTTCTTACATGCCGACGTATCTGGCGTAAAGCGAACGCGCGATTGAAGCGTCGTCCGTGCCGCGAATGATCGCGCGCGCATCCTGAAAGACGGTCAACTCGTATTCTCCTACTCTGACGCGCAAGAGGTAAGGATTAATTTGCACATTGCCCGACGCTTCGAGCCGCGCGGCGAGCTTCTGCAAGTCAACAGGTGTGCGGAGGCGCGGCGAAATCTGCACGGCGTTTCTCCCGCAGAGCACCGCCGTGTGGTCGCCTGCTTCAGCTTTAAGCGTTTCGTAAAGGTTTTGCGCACACGTCGGGCACATCGGCGCGGGCGCGCCCAATTTAATCCGCCGCCATTCGTTGCGCCACACGTCAAACTGCATCAGCGAATTGTGCAAACTATCATTATCGCCGACAAGCAACTTCAACGCTTCACTCGTCTGCACGGCGGAGACAACAGAGATTATAGGCATGATCACTCCGGCCGTATCGCACGTCGGCGCCGAAGCCGCGGGCGGCGCTTCTTCAAACACGCAGCGCAGACAAGGCGAAACGCGCGGGCGCACCGTCATCGTTACGCCGTATGAGCCGACGGCCGCGCCGTAAATCCAATTCACATTGCCCTTGACGCACGCATCGTTTAAAAGATAGCGCGTGGCGAAATTGTCCGTGCCATCAAGCACGAGGTCACAGCCTGCGATCAAACGCTCGATGTTTGAGTTGTCAACATCAGTTACTTCCGCTTCCGTCTCGACTCTTGAGTTGATCTCGGCGATTCTTCGCGCGCAGGCGATTGCTTTCGGCGTGCGGTCGCGCGCGTCGCGCTCGCTGAACATCGTTTGACGTTGGAGATTAGATTCCTCGACGAAGTCACGATCAGCGATGCGCAAACGTCCGACCCCGGCGCGCGCGAGCGTCTCGGCGTGCGCGCTCCCCAATGCGCCGCACCCGACAATAAGCACGCGCGCTTCACTCAAACGCCCCTGCCCCGCCGCGCCGATTCCCTCAAATAAAACTTGACGACTATAACGCTCGTCCATAATTTTAAATCACTCCGCTCAATTCGTTTCACACCCAATCGTGCGACTTCGTTCGGCAATAATGCTTTCTCTTGCGCGCTCTTCCAGAGCTTCGATGGCAGCGCGCTGCATCACGTCGAGTGGCGCGTCTTCGCCCGTCCATAACTTAAACTGTTCAATCGCTTGCCCGACGAGCATCGCCAAGCCGCCGACGGTCTGACATCCGGCTTGCGCCGCCGCGCGCAAAAAGATCGTTTGCGGCGGATTGTAAACGAGATCGTAAGCGATACGCGCGCCCTGAAGTTGCTCAACGGTCGCGGGAGTTTCGTTTGCGCCGCTTGTGCCTCGTGTGCCGAGCGTGGTCGCGTTGATCACAACATCGAAATTTTTGTAACACGCTCCTTCAAGCGGCGCGTAAGGGCTGTCAAATTCTTCCGCAAGTTTCGCTGCTCTCTCTGCATTTCGTGCAAACACCGTGACGCGCGCGCCGGAGTTTTTCAGTTCTCTTGATAACGCGCGCGCCGCGCCGCCCGCGCCAATCACCGCCACTCGACAATTGCTTAATTCAACTATCCCGCGCAATGGAGCGAGCGCAGCCTGCGCGTCGGTGTTGTAACCGTAGAGCGCGCCGTCTTCGACAACCACTGTGTTGATTGCGCCCGCCTCACGCGCCGCCGGTTCGATCCAATCAAGGTATTCGATGATCTTCGTCTTGTGCGGCGCGGTCACGCTGAAGCCGCGCAGATTCCAATCAATCTCGCGCGTGCGCGGATGCGCCATGCGCGTCAAAAATTTATCTAATGCGCGCACCTCAAATGGAATGTAAACCGCATCTATGCCTTTCGCGGCGAACGCCCGATTGTGCATCTGCGGCGATACGGAATGCGCGACGGGCGAGCCGACTAAACCCGTGATCGCAGTTTCATCTTTGATCGCATGGAAACGATAGAGATCGCGCAGTTCGTGAGCAGCGATCTGTCCGGGAGCGGTCGTGTGTTGCGCATCGAGCGCGGCGTAAGTGAGAAACGAACCGCGCGCCGGAGCAAGAATGCGCGTCAGGAATCCGGCTTCGCCCATCCCGACCGCGATCATCTCGCGCTCTTCGCCGCGCGCTCTTTTCAATAACTGAAACAATGAAACGCATTCGTCAGCATCATCAACCTGCACGGCGATCTTCAAGACGCGCGCGGTGATGCTCTTCATCCGTTCGTAAAGCTGATTGAGATCAACTTGACTTCCGCCGAAGTGGTGATGCGAGCAGATGATCTGGTTTTGATTAAGCGCTGCATACAACTCTTCTTCGCGTTGCCGTATGTAAGACAACAGCTCAAACTCAAGATCAACGAACACCTCCGAAGGCAGTTTGTCGCGGAAAATTTGTTGCCAGAATTCAATCCTTCGCGGGAGCGTGAATTCGCATCTTCCGCCTTGCTCGATGGAACGTAAAGTAATGATCAGCGGGCGGGCGAGCGAAGCGGCGAGCGGTTGAAGCGACGGGCGGTTGATCTCTTTGAGTTGCGATTCCTCTAGGTAATCGAGTCGCAGTTCGATGATGTCCGCTGCTTTCGCGGCACGCGCGGCGGAAGACAGAAGTTCATCAACACGGCGCGCACCGACAGGCACGCAGAGAAGACGCGCCCAATCAGAATCGCTCATTTGCAGGTTTCGCAAACACGCCCGCGCCTCGCTTCAACGATTCTCACCGGAACGTCCGGCGGGGACTTTCTCGAAAACGGACACCTGCGGATCGAGGTGACGTGTCGTGCTCTCGGTGATGCTCGGCGGCGGAGCAAAGATTTCAGACGTGTTGCGCGGCGGAAGTTCGTTCGCTTGTGGCGCGGCGGTAAATGCGCTTGTCGGCATCGCCCTATCTGATGTTGAAACGGGGTCGGGCGTGGAGCGCCGCGCTTGTTTTAAACGAACGATCTCGGCAACGCCTGTGCCCAGCAACGCGGAAGCTGGAATCAGCATATAAAACCACCAGCCCCTGCCGCCGGGGGCAAATATCAAAACGGACGTAGCGACAAGCAAAAACGCCACTGCCATGAAGACATTGGTAATAGCCTTATCTAAGCTCGGCTGTTTCCCGCGCTTCCCGTTCGCGTCGCATCCCCAGTCCCACATCATCGGGGCTTGTGGAATGTCGGAAAGCGTTGTCGGTTTCTTCGCCAACTGTCCGGTCAATGCCTCCGACATGAGGCTAATGTCCACGCCGCACGCGCGACAAAATTTCGCATCGTCCAAGTTCTTCGATCCGCATTTCGGGCAGAACATCTTGTTTTCAACTCCTCACTAAAACTTACCTGCGCCGCAAAGAAACGTTAGCTTTCATTTGAGTCAAAGGTATTGTTTCAAGTTCGTCGCGCAATGGCAAGTTATTCGCTCAAGTCGAATCTTCTCGCTTGCTTTTTTGTGTCTCTTTATCCGCCTGCGCGGGTTCGCTGCCGGAGAACTTCGTAAAGCATAACTCCGGCGGCGACCGAAACGTTTAAGGACTCGATGCGACCCCGAAGCGGAATTGAAACGAGCCTATCGCAACGCTCCGCGACGAGGCGGCGCAAGCCCGCTCCTTCGCCACCGAAGACGAGCGCGCACGCTCCCGTAAAATCCCAATCCGTGTATTTGTGCTCCGCGCTCATCGCCGCGCCTATCGTCCAGATGTTTCGCTTCTTCAATTCTTCCAGCAAGCGAACGACGTTGCCCGCGCGCGCCACAGGCACATACTCCAAAGCTCCGGCGGCCGTTTTCGCTACCGTCTCGGTGAGTCCGGCCGAGCGCCGTTCTGGAAGAAAGATTCCATGCGCGCCCGCGCATTCCGCCGTGCGAATGATCGCGCCGAGATTGCGCGGGTCTTCCACGCCGTCAAGCACTACGGCAAGCGGCGGATCGTTTGTGCCAATGCGCCCCGCGAGTTGTTCGATTAGTTCATCCGCATCAAGGTAGCGCACGGCCGCAACGATGGCGACGACGCCCTGATGATTCGCCGTTGTGATTCGGTCTAATTCCACGCGCGACGCGCGACGCACCGGAACGCCGCCAGCGCGTGCCAGCGCCAGTAGTTCACGCACGCGGTCTTCATCGCGGCCTTCCGCGATAAGGATGCGTTCAATGCTGCGGCTTCCGGCGCGCAAAGCCTCTAATACCGGCGCAACACCGTAAAGCTGTGTGTTTGATGCGGGAGTTTCAATAGCGGTGACAGAATTTGAATTGTTTAGCGTTGCGGTAACCTTCACTTGATCGCGCGCGCCCTCGTTTCGTCGAACAACCTGCGCTTTCTCCGGCGCGTGAAATTTGAACGAATCGTTTCTCGCGCCGTGCGCTTTGGTGTGTGGCTTACCTTTCATTCTCCCTTGACCCGACGACGCAGTTCAAGATGATGAAGCAGACAACTGTAGCGCGTGAATTGCGCTTCGTTGTTCATAATCGTAGCGGCTTCCGTATGAAAGCGACCCGGCCGTGAACGCCGCAAGCCGCCCGCCTCGGTGCGCTCCGTGAGCGGCCAAGCGTGCGCGAGAAACGGGCGCAGGCGTGTGTAGTCATCACAAAAGCGCGCCGTGATTGCTCGTCCGCGTAGTTCATCCGTGAGCGTTCGGAAGTTTTGCGCGACGAGTAAATTTTTTCTTTCGCCTAAACAACTGAAGTCAAAATTTTCCGCCGCGATGCGCCATCTCAAGCCCGTTGCGGAAGCGTGCACATCAAGCACGGATTCATCCTCAAACATCTCGCGGCTTTCCACAACTTCCTTGTCGCCGCCGCGCCGCCCGCGCCCTTCCTCAACTTCAATGCGTAGCTTGCGCAGCCGTCCCAGCACAAGCAACATAATATCCTTCGACCGGATGCGTTGCGACTCGTCGCTGCCTTTCGTCGTAAACGTAATTTCATCGTCCGTCCACTGAAGCTGACGCACGCGCTTCGGAACTTTTGTTTCCGTGACGAGAGCGACATCAGGAATGATCTCGACCGCGAAATTTAATTCACCGAATCTTTTTTCGAGCAACTGCGCTTCATCTTCAGTCGCCACGCGCGCGAGCGGAAGCGGAACGTTTACTTTCAGCATCTCCTCAAACGCGTTTTTCCCCAAACGCAACAACGCGGACGCTTCATGCGACGCCGTGTCGCTAATCGCCGCGCTTCCATCCGGCAGCAGCACAACGTTGAAACCTTGCTCCCATTCTTCGAGCGTTTTCAAAGCCGGGCGACGCAAAGCTTTCGTCGCTTCCGTCTCAGGTAGCGCCGCGCCGCAGTAAAGACACTTCATCCGCGTCGGCGGACTGCGCCGCGCGCATCGCGGGCACACAACCATCTCTTGAGTTGAAAACCGTTGCGTCTCGCCCCTCAACTCGTCGAAAGACGATGCTACGATTTTGTCTTCATCAAACTCCACGCCCTTAACCTCTCAGCGCGAAGATTATACGACGGCCGCAGCGTGTTTGTAATTAAATACCGAAGCAAATCATCGAGAGGCGCGTTGCCTGAAACTTGCGATCCGGTATAATCAAATTCTTGTTGCGAACAAAGCCTGATTCTCTTCACTGCCATGCATTGATGCAAACAACAATAACCTTAACGAATAAAGAGACGAATTCGCTTCTCGTTTTCTGTTTTTGTCTTGCGACTCTGGCAACAACGTTGGCGTGTGCGGCGGCGGGCACGCGCGGGCCCGTAGCGGAAGGCCCGCGCATCACTCCGGCGGATTACCCCGTACTTCTCGCCGCCAGCGAAGACCGACGCAAAGCCGCGCTCGGCGCGTGGACAGCACTTACACGCGCGCAAGGCATCGAGAATGCGCCCGCGCCGGAGTTTCAACCGGCGACGACGACCGTGCGCAGTTTGCCGCCGCTCGCCGCTGCCTTGCGCTTGCCGAACATTGTAGTTGCAGAAATAAACAGACCTGTGCGCGGGAAAAGCGAGGCGCGTGAAGCGCCCGGAGTGTTGACGGAAGAGGAGGCGACGCGCGAATCCTTGCGCCGCTTCCTCGCTTCGCTCGCGCCTCTGCTCGGCGTTGAAACCGAAGACGTTTCGCTCGTCTCAATCAAGGACGAACAAAATAATACGAAGCGCGCCGTTTACGAGCAGAAGCCTTTTCTCGTTCCGTTGCGCGGCGGCTACGGACGCATCGAGATCAGTTTCACCGACGACCGCCGCGTTGTCGCGCTCACCAGCACTGCGATCCCCGACGCCGAACGCCTGCGCACACGGCTCGCCCTTCCACGCGAACGTCTTACCGCGCAACAAGCGGCTGCGAGTCTGGCAGGCGCTTCATACACTTACACGGATGCGAACGGGATTCAACAAACGCGCACCGTCGCCGACGCAAACGCGATCTCGATCCGCGAACTCGTCGTCCTTCCCATGGAACGCGCAGGCGAACAACCCACGCTCGAATTTCATCTCGCGTGGGAAGCCGTCGTTGGTAATGACTCTCCGCAAGTCATTTACGTTGACGCCGTGACGGGTGAAATACTTCGCGCCGGGAATTGATTCTCAAAAAGAACATCCTGCGACAACTGCATCTTTTCACTTGACCTGACGCGCCTCGCAGCGGCATCCTGTCGGTGTTAATACTTTCTTAATTGTTAATGGGGTTTTTTGACATGCAGTTTGATCCGACGAATAACGTTTCGTGGCAGTTGGGCTATCGCGGTCGAGTCGCAGTTTTCATTGACGGTAACAATCTCTTTCACGCGGCGCGTTTTCACAATCTCGACATTGACTACAACAAACTCCTGCGCGTCCTCCTCGGCGATGGTAGATTGCTGCGCGCATTTTTCTACACCGGAGTTGACGTTGGAGCGGAGCGCCAGCAAGGTTTTCTTCTTTGGATGCGGCGCAACGGTTTCCGCGTCGTGCAAAAGGAACTCAAAACTTTTTTCGACGGCACGCGCAAGGCGAATATGGACGTGGAGATCGCCGTTGACATGCTCTCGCTCGCCGGGCGCTACGACACGGCCGTGCTCGTCTCCGGCGACGAAGATTTCGTTTATGCCGTGAACGCCGTCGCGTACAAGGGCTGCCGCGTGGAAGTCGCGGGCTTTCGTTCAAACAGCGCGCCGAAGTTGATTGACGTGGCCGATTACTTCATTGATCTCGGTGACATCGCCGAACGCATCCGCAAAGAACATTCCGCTACGATACCTGCGCGCTGCTATGAACACCCGCTCGAAGCGGACTTGCACGACCCTGTCATGCAGCCGCATTACATGCCGCCGAACGGCGATGGAAGAAGCGAACATCACATCATCGAATCGGTGTTTGAAGACGACATCAATCAGTTTACGGCGATTGTTGATTTCATACGCATTACGGACGACGAATAGATCACAAAAAACGTGTGAAGCCATTAGCCGCCGCGTGTCCCATGAACTCGAACATAAAACTCTTCAGCGTCGAAGAAGCAAACGCCCTGTTGCCGACCGTGCGCTTGCTCGTCGAACGCGTTCAACGGGCGCACAAAAGCATTCTTCCGTTTGGAGCGGCCGCGCGTGAGGCGGCGGCGCGCGCCGAGCTTGGCGGCGGAGGAATGCCCGGCGGCGCGAGCTACGTCACGGCGGTGATGCAACTCGCTGCCCGCACAAGTGAGGTGCAAGCTTTAGGCGTTCAGATCAAAGATTACGCACGCGGGCTAATAGACTTTCCGAGTTTGCGCGACGGGCGCGTTGTGTTGCTCTGCTGGCAGCTAGGCGAGCCTGAAGAAATCGTCTGGTGGCACGAAACCGACGCCGGATTCGCCGGACGCCAGCCGCTATAAATTGAAAACGTGAAGATTGTAGCTGCTAACCTTGCTGCTTAATTTCTCAGGCTTTTGCTGAGCTTAAGCGTCTATGACCCTAACATTCTTGTCCGTCGCAGCCCACCATGTGGTAGATTTTCAACCCGCAACCACAGTTGCTTGTATATTTTCTGGTTGACGACTTAAAGTAACTTCTGATAGCATCCGCCGCGAACTCATAAAGAGCAAAGGGTTAACCGGCTCTCCCATTTGCTTCTTCAGCCCGTTTTTTTATATATGGAAGGCTTTATCAAGATGCAGTGTGCCTTGTGCCGTGCTGTTTACGCCAGCGATTTAACAGTTTGCCCGCATTGCAAAAAGCCCGCGCCCGCTTCGGCGCCGGACGAAAACACTCCGCAAGTCTCTTTCGATGATAACTCAGAGGTATCAACTTCGGGGGCAACCGCTATGAATACATCTACTACTGCTGAGCCAATCATGCAGACGACGCTGATTGAATTTCCCGGCGTCGCCCGCAGCAAGCAGCAACCGCAGTGGCGCAGAGACTTGAGCGAGCGCGTGCGCGTTATTCAGGAGCGACGCGCGCAAGAAGTGAATCATGTGGAGACACGCACGACGGGAAAGCGGGCGAGCATTGCCGCCTCCGTTGAAGCGAGCGAAGCGGGCGTGCCGCGACTCGTGCCGCACGTTGAGCCTGCGCCCGTCAATCCGATTGTTGCGGCCGCCTTGCGCCGCATCGAACGCGCGCGCGAATCTGCGGCAATGATGCCCGTTTCAAGAAGCATCGGGCGCAGCAATGGCAGTGCGGCGACCGCCATGGCCGTCGCGCACGTTTCGGATGTTGCCGAAGAAGCGGAGCAAAACGTTAATACAGCTTTGGCTATTGTGCCCGAAGCCGTTGCTGCTCCGCCTTCCGAAACGAAAAAGGAATCGAACGGAACTGACCCTGTAATAAAAACCCACAAGCTGGTTGCGATTCCGGCTCATCCGATCATTAAAAACGAAGCGCCCGTTGAAGCCGCCGCCATAGAAACAAAACCCGCCGTTGAAATTCAACTCGATACGAGATCGCGCCGCGTGATCTCGGAAGTCGTTGACGATGCGTTGATCGCAAAGCGAGAGGCGGAACAGGAGGCGGCACGCAGCGCGACCGTGCCGTCTGAGATTTTCGACGATCAGGCTCCACTTGCGGCGCGCTCCGTCGCGGCCGTTGTTGATCTGCTGATCGTCGCTTTTGTCGCTTCGCCTTTCGCCGCGATCATCGAGTTGACGAGTGGCAATTGGGGCGATTGGCGTGTCGCCGCTTCGATGGTGGGCATCGTTACGCTGGTGCTCTTCCTTTATTCGGCGGCGGCCATTGCGCTCGCCGGTCGCACGTGGGGCATGTCGCTCGTTTCGCTTTTCGTCGTTGATGTCAAAACAGGTTTACCGCCGACGCTCGCACAGGCGGTAAAGCGCGCGTTCTTCTTTCTGCTCTCAATCGTCACGCTCGGACTCGGCGCGCTCTATTCGCTTTTCGATGCCGAGCGGCGCGCCCTTCACGATCACTTATCAGATACAATCGTCGTCCGCGATTAGATTTTAGAGACGCACTCACGACGTGGCTCTGCTTGTCCTCCGTCAAGCAGAGCCTTTTTGTTTGCGCAAGAAGTTTGTTAGCCTATGAGAACAGCGAGCGCGCAAAAACAGCTTTGCAGCATCCTCGTTTTCAAGTATGAACGATCAAATTATTGCGGAGATCACACGTGAGATCGCAGAAGCGTTTACGGGCGCGGCGGCGGGCAGAGTTTACCAACTCGGTCGTACATCTCTCGTCATCGCTTTTCATACAAGAAACGATGCTCATCTTTATATTTCAGTCGCGCCTGCCGAACCGCGCATCTACATTATCCATCGCGCAACGCGGGAATTGGAAAAAGCTTCGCTTGCGCCTACGCCGTTCGCGCTCCTGTGGCGCAAACATCTCGCCGGAGCCATCTTGCATCGTGTTGAGAAGGACGCACATGATCGCATCATTCGCTTCTTTTTCGACGCGCAATCCGAAGCGGGAGAAGCTCAAGAACGCATTGTCGTCGCGCAACTAACGGGGCGTTCCGCGAATCTATTTCTGCTCAACGAAGACGAAAGAATCGTTGACGCGCTGCGTCCTTTGCGCGAGGCAGTTCAACAGATCGGCGACAGATATGATGCGCCCGTCGCTTCTGCCTTACTTAAATCATCGCCACCCGCTCCATTCATGCGCGGCAACTTCGGTTCGTTTTCGGAAGCGGCAGACAACTACTATCGCAAACTTGAGACAGATCAAAAGTTCGATCAACGCGCCTCGACAATCGCCGCGCGACTGCGCCAAGAGACTGGGAAACGACGCAAACTCGAACGCAATCTCGCAAATGATCTCGCCCAGCACGGCGACGCGGAAACACACAAACGCATCGGCGATCTCCTGCTCGCCAACATCGCAACGGCCGAACGCGACGGCTCTCGCGTTCGCATCAAGGACTACTACGCGGGAGGCGAACCCTTAATCGAAGTAGAGATTGATGAAAATCGCACATTGCAGGAGGAGGCCGCGCGCCGTTTCGCTCGTTACACGAAAGCGAAGCGCGCGGCCACCGAGATCGCCGCGCGAATTGAAATTCTGCGCGAAGAGATCACGGAGATTGAAGAGCGTGCGAATGAACTAACACGCATCGTTGCGGAGCGGGACGCGCAAGCGTTGGAACGTTGGAGAGAAGGAGACGGCAGGAAGCGCGTCGAGACACAAAAGGATAAACGCTCTAAATCCGAAGAGCGCATACCGGGCGCGCGCAGGTTTCGTTCATCGGACGGTTACGAGATTCTTGTCGGACGCGCGGCAAAAGATAACGACCATCTCACGTTTCGCGTCGCGCGCCCGCACGATCTCTGGTTTCACGCCGCTGATTATCCCGGCTCGCACGTCATCGTGCGCAGCAGCAGCAATAGTAGTGGCAGCGCAAGCTCCAAACGCGGCGAGATACCGCATCGCACCGTTCTTGAAGCGGCGCAATTGGCCGCCAGCTTCAGTCAAGCGAAGCACGACGCAAAAGTTTCCGTTAACTACACGCATCGTAAATTTTTGTCGAAGCCGAGGGGCGCTGCGCCCGGACTCGTCCGCATGTCGAATTTCCGCACTTTACTTGTTGAGCCGCGCGAAGGAGTCGAGCGCATCATATAAAGCTTGCTAAAACAACTTGAAACGCGTGCGCCCGATTCAAAAACTCTCTCACACAATCGCAAGCATAGCTTCGCAAAGAAGAAACAATTTCGCCACGCGCGATGGGTAAACTTGTTGCCGAAAAATTCATTGAGGACAAAGCTAAATGAGCAATAATTTCGTTCAACCTTTGGAGAAGTTCGCCACTCAAACGCTTGACGCACTCGCCGATGCGGTTGCCGGGAAAGCTTCAACCTTACGCGACGGCACGGAGCACGCGGGCGTCGAACTGCCGCGCGATCTCTACGCGCACAAAAACGCGCAGACCGAATGGTGGTATTACACCGGACACATGCAGACGGCTGCGGGTCGGCGTTTCGGCGTCGAACTCGTCTTCTTTAAACGCCGCACTGACCTCGACCGCTTCGGCGTCGTGCCTCTGCGTTTAATCGCCAACCCGATCTACTTCGCACACTTCGCCTTAACGGATGAATCTCGTCACGCGTTTCGTTACGCGCATCGCAAAAGCGCGAACAGTCCCTTCGACCCGCAGGCCATCGCCAGCTCGAAGCGTTACTATTTGCGGCTCGGCGATTGGACGGTGCGCGAGGCACACGGGCTTCATTTGCTACGCGCGAGCCTTGGGCGCGATCTGATTTTTGAAGCGGCGCTAAAGCCTGCAAAACCTCTCGTCTTGAACGGCGAAAACGGAGTTAGCTTCAAGGATCATAATGAAGCTTCGCGCTACTTCTCTTTTACGCGCATGGAAGCCGAGGGCGACATCACGTGGCACGGCGCGACCGAACACTTCACGGGTTCGGCGTGGATGGATCGCGAGTTTGGCACGTGGACGGCGACGAAAAATCAAAAGGGTTGGGATTGGTTTAGCATTCAATTCGAGAACAATTCCGAGTTGATGGTTTACCACATCCGCGATAGCGAAGGACGACCATCAAAATTCTCAAGCGGTTCGTTCGTTGACGCGGAAGGCAACCGGACGCATCTCCACCGCGAGGATTTTGAGGTTGAGCCGACAGACTACTGGCGCAGTTCGCAAACAAGCGCAACCTATCCGAGCGGCTGGCGCGTGCGCGTCGCGCGACTTTCGATTGACGTGCGCGTAACGCCCATCATTAAAGATCAAGAACTCGACACGCGCGGCACAACGATGATCGTCTATTGGGAAGGCGCGTGCGAAGTTGAAGGACGACACGGCGACGCGGAGATAAATGGGCGCGCTTACGTCGAACTCGTCGGTTATGACCGCTCGCATGAGCAACCGTCTCTTACGACATTCATCTTCGGCAGCGCGCTTGATCGTCGCTGGCGAAGTATTTTTGGATAGGAGGCTAGGAGACTGAGTAGAGAGCTTGTTTTTACTCTGTCTCCTGTATGCTGTTTTTATGACTGCAACACATCCGAGCAAACAAGACGTTTCAGCGAAACTGTTCGCGCGCGCCGTTGAACTCATTCCCGGCGGCGTTAATTCGCCCGTGCGCGCATTTAAATCCGTCGGCGGTGTGCCGCGTTTCATTCGCTCTGCGTCCGGCGCGACGATGACGGACGCAGACGGGCGCACATACATTGATTACGTCGGCTCATGGGGGCCGATGATTCTCGGTCACGCCGACCGGGAAGTCGTCGAAGCTTTGCGTGAAGCCTTGTTGCGCGGCACAAGCTACGGAGCGCCGACGGAACTTGAGATCGAAGTCGCTGACGAGATCACACAAGCCGTTCCGTCCGTCGAAATGGTGCGTATGGTTAATAGCGGCACGGAGGCGACAATGTCCGCCCTGCGCCTTGCACGCGCCGTTACAGGTCGCACGCGCATCGTGAAATTTGAAGGCTGCTATCATGGACACGAAGACAGCATGTTGGTGCGCGCCGGATCGGGCGTGGCGACTTTAGGCTTGCCCGATTCGCCCGGCGTGCCCGCCGCGCTTGCGCGAGAAACAACGACTGTTCCGTTTAACGACGCCGATGCTCTCGAAGAAGTTTTCAACGAGCATAGAAAGATCGCAGCCGTGATCATCGAACCCGTCGTCGGCAATATGGGCTGCGTGCCGCCGCAAGATGGATACTTGCAACGCGTGCGCGAGATCACGCGAAAGCACGGCGCGCTGCTTATCTTTGACGAAGTGATGACCGGCTTTCGCCTTGCGCGTGGCGGGGCGCAGGAGCTTTACGGCGTGATGCCGGATATTACGACGCTTGGCAAGATTATCGGCGGAGGACTTCCCGTCGGGGCTTACGGCGCAAGCCGCGAGATTATGCAACACGTTGCGCCCGCCGGAAACATGTATCAAGCGGGCACGCTCTCCGGCAACCCTCTGGCGATGACTGCTGGACTTGTGACGCTTAAACGCCTGCGCGATAAATCAGTTTACGAGCGTTTAGAAAAGGCGACCGCGCGGCTGTGCGAAGGCATGACTAATGCGGCGCGCGAGGCTGGCGTGGAGACGATAACGAATCGCGTCGGTTCGATGTGGACGAATTTCTTTACTTCCGAGAAAGTGATTAACTGGACGGATGCGACGAAAGCCGACCGCGCGCTTTACGGCAAATTTTTTCACGCGATGCTTGAGGAAGGCATCTACTTTGCGCCGTCGCAATTTGAAGCGGGCTTCGTCGGTCTTGCGCACACGGATGAATTGATCGAGCGC